>SACC01000187.1 GCA_009928745.1 Clostridia bacterium | reverse complement strand
TACCGTTATTCTCTTCGCTGATATTCATCCCGTCCAGTACAAAATCCAGATTTTCCGATAAGAACGCTGTAACTACGCCCACATTCTCCTGCTTAATATTCGTGCAGGTGGAATATACTAGCGCGCCGCCTGCCTTTACATATTTGGAAGCGGCAGATAATAGCTGAAGTTGCAGCTTTGCCAACGCTTCAATATCGCTTTCTTTTTTATTCAATACTATATCGGGATTGCTTCCCCGTACTCCCATTCCGCTGCAAGGAGCGTCCACAAGCACGGCGTCAAAGCGCTTCATCCATTCGCTATTGCAATAGGTGCTGTCGTATATCTCAGCAGTTACATTATACGCCGACATTCTACTTGAGTAGGCTTTAATCAATTCCACGCGGTGAGCGTGAATATCTAGCGCAAGGATTGAAGCGTTAGGATTAAGCTCGGACAAATATATCGATTTTCCTCCCGGAGCGGCGCACACATCGAGTATCTTACCGCGAATTGCGTCAGGGGTAAGCGCCCTACAGACAAGCATTGAACATAACGCCTGCACCGTTGCCTTGCCGCTGTCTAACACATCGCCAATACTATCAGTAGAACCTATCAAAAATCCACATTGTGTGGTTTTGTAATCGATATTTCTTTTCTTCAAAATATTTTCCAGATTCTCTGTTGTTATTAACCTGTTATTGTTGCGGATATGCGTAAGCATACTGCCTTTGGAGCCGATAAGCTCCACCGCCATATTATAACCGTAGTCTTTAATATATCGGTTCGCAAGCCACATGGGGATATTATTATCGATACAAATTCGCTGAATTCCGCTTGGCAAATTGTCCTTTTCCGCAATAAACTTCTTTAACAAGCTGTTGACAAAGGGCGCAAGCTCTTTTTTGCCCACAGTTTTCGTCAGCTCAACGACCTCGTTGACCGCGGCGTAATCGGGGATACTGTCCATATATTTTATAATGTACATACCTAGACGGATTATAACTTTTATTACGGCTTTCGGGGCTTTTATGCATAGTTTTTCAAGCATATAAGAAAACTCTTCATGATGCTCAATTGCGCCGTATACAATACGGGTTACCAGCGCTTTATCGCCCTGCTCAAGCGTGGGCAAAATCTCGGCAAGTACTATTCCGGCATACGCGCCTTCACGGTAAACCGCATTAAGGGTATTATAAGAATATAAAATATAATTACTCATACTTTAACACCGAACTTAGAGCAACGCTATGACCTAGCGCAAACGCTTTGCCGCTCATTCTTTTGCCGCCCTCAAGCTGCAACTCTGCAAGACTTACCGTACCGTCCTTCACTTGAACGATAATACCGTTCTTGGAATCTGCCTTGATTATAGTACCGCAAACATAGTCTGTAGTATCATCATATTTTTCTATGCGCCACAACTTGAGGATTTTGCCGTCAAGCTTAGTGTACGCGGTTGGCCAGGGATTAAGCCCTCTGACAAAATTATGCAGCTCTTTTACGGTCTTTTCAAAACTCACTATTCCGCTTTCCTTTGTTAGCATTCTGCAATAAGTTGCGTTATCGTGATTTTGCGGCAAATATATTGCCTTATCGCTGTCGATTAGCTCTACCGCCTCGATAAGCGCGGAAGCGCCGAGAATCGCAAGCTTGTCAAAGAGTTCGCCTGCCGTCTCATTCTCATCTATTAACACACTTTTTGCAAGTATAATGTCCCCACTGTCCACTGCGTACTCCGTGCGCATTATAGTAATCCCCGTCTCCATGTCGCCGTTAAGCACCGCTTGCTGCACAGGTGACGCGCCGCGATATTTAGGCAACAGTGACCCGTGCACATTGATAACGCCGTATTTCGGTATATCCAATATTTCCTGCGAAATAATCTGCCCGAACGCCGCCGTAACCATTAAATCCGGCTTTAGTGCGCGAATATCTGCTGCGCCCTCTTTGCGGATACATGTGTATTGCAGCACTTTTATGCCTGCTTCCTCCGCCATAACCTTGACAGGAGGAGCGTACAGCTTCAATTTATTACCCTTACGGTCAGGATTAGTAATAACCGCCGCAAGTTCATGCGGCGAATCAATCAATGCCTTTAACGAAGGCAAGGCGAAATCCGGTGTGCCTAAAAATATTATCCTCATTCAGATACTTCCTTATCATAGAATAAAATCCCGTCCAAGTGATCCATTTCGTGGCAGCACACTCTGGCGTCATAGCCCTCGAACAATCGCTCATGTGTCTTACCTTTTCTGTCTTGATATTTGAGCATAAGATAATTGGGTCTTATTACGTTACAATGCTTATCAGGCACGCTCAAACACCCTTCTTCAAGGATTTCCTCGCCTTTTGACTCAATGACTACTGGATTAATCAGCTCAACCTTTGTACCGTCCGTCATCTCGCATATAGCAAAACGGCGCATATATCCTATCTGCGGCGCAGCAAGTCCTACTCCTCGGTTAAGCTTCATTGTCTCGAACATATCATCTAATATGCGCGCTAATTTTGAATCGAACTGAGTCACAACTCTCGATTTTTTACGTAATATTTCCTCTCCGTCTTTTACTATGTCCCTGATTGCCATATCTCCTCCTAGCTCAGATTTTGCGGATTAAGCTCGACGAATATGCTTATATCCTCTAATCTGCTTTCTTCTGCCGCTTTATATATTTTACTTATTATTTCTTCTTCTCTTTCCCGCCTCAGCTTAATGAATATCTGATAACGGTATTTATTCTCAATCCTTGTTATCGGCGATTTTGTCGCCTTAATGTACCTAAAATCTAAAGGATACTCCTTTTCTGTTTCCTTGATCTTGTAAAGCGCCGTCTTAGTGCATTTTACAACTTCCGCTTCATCTGCGCCGGCAATAAGCACTCTAACAATCTTTACAAATGGCGGGAAGTCCGTAACCTCTCTTGTATTGATTTCTTTATTATAAAAGCCATCGTAATCATATTTTGATGCAAAATAAAATATGTAATGCTTTGGGGAATAGGTCTGCAATATCACCCTGCCGGGCAAGACATCTCTTCCTGCTCTTCCCGATACCTGCGTAACTAACTGAAAAGTGCGTTCCACACTATGATAATCGCCGTAATACAAACTCATATCCGCGTCAAGTATACCTACCAGCGTAACATTGGCAAAATCGTGACCCTTGGCTATCATCTGCGTACCCACAAGGATATCCGCCTCGCCTTTTGCAAAACTGCCGAGAATATTAACATAGCTAGCCTTTTGACGGGTTGTATCGTTATCCATTCTAAGAATTCTCGCATTAGGAAATTGTTTTTTGAGGTCGCTCACGATTTTCTCTGTCCCGTCCCGCCCGTATCTTATGCTGGCGCTGCCGCATTCGGGGCAAACTGTGGGTACAGTATATTGTCTGCCGCAGTAATGACACTTCAAGCGGTTATCCTCTTTGTGAAGGGTAAGCGACACCTCGCAGTCCTCACATTTGAGCACCTTGCCGCATTTTCTGCATATCATAAACGCCGAAAAGCCTCTGCGGTTAAGGAATATCATTGCCTGTTCTTTGCGGTTAAGCGTTTCGCCTAACGCTGCAACCAGCCTACTGGATATAATCGACTGGTTTCCTTCGCGCAATTCCTTGCACATGTCGACTATCTCCATTTCGGGCATTACTCTGTTCTCAACGCGACGTAACAGCTTAATAAGCTGAAAGTTCCCGTCCATTGCCTCTTTATATG
>SACC01000186.1 GCA_009928745.1 Clostridia bacterium | reverse complement strand
TAACTGTATCCCGCATAATTTATTGTCAAAAATAAGCGATATGGGCTATAATGTTTATATCAATATGCTGCAAGAAGATAATATGCTAACGATAACCGGACAAAACGGCACGCTCGGGCATTTTATTAATGAGGTAATTTAATTGGAAAAAAGAATACTTAATGCGCTCGAATATGATAAAATCACTGCGTTAATCGCCTGCTATACCGTATCCGAAAGGGGTAGAGCCGCGATTATTTCTATGCGTCCTGCAGAATCAATCGAGGAGTGCAAATTATTATTACAACAGACCGACGAAGCGGATAGGATAATGTATAAATACGGAGTTTATCCTTCCTTTGCAATAGACGATGTAATCGAAAGTTTGATATTAGCCGAGAAACAGTCAATGCTGTCAATGGGCGAATTGCTAAAAATAGCGAGAGTGCTGAGAGTCAGCCGGGTAGTAAAAAACAGTCTTGTAAAAATCAACGAAAATTTGCCGATTATACAGGGATATGCAAAATCAATATTCACAGCCAACGAATTGGAGCAGGATATCAGTATTGCTATTATATCCGAAAGCGATATGAGCGATAACGCCTCTGCTGCGCTTGCATCTATTCGTAAGGCGATACGCAAGGCTAATGAAAGATTGAGGGACAAGTTGAATACTTATATAACTTCTTCCGAATACTCCAAGTATTTGCAGGATAATATTATAACACAGAGAGGGGATAGGTATGTTATTCCGGTTAAGAGCGAAGCCCGTAGCAGCATAAAGGGACTAATACACGATCAATCGGCATCGGGTCAAACCGTATATATTGAGCCTATTGCCATTGTGGAAATGAACAATGAGTTGAAGTGTCTAAAATTGGATGAGGAAAGGGAGATTGAGCGTATATTGCGTGAATTTACTTCAAGAATTAGTCTTGACGCCAAAAAAATTATTCAAAACAGCAATATTATTACTGACTTGGATGTGTTTTTTGCTAGAGCTTCATACGGGCACGAAATCAAGGCAACCTTACCTATCATAAACAATAAAGGCTATATTAATATCAAAAAGGGCAGACATCCGTTAATTAGCAAAGATAAAGTTGTACCGATATCAATATATTTGGGCAAGGATTTTGACATTTTGCTAATAACCGGTCCTAACACCGGCGGCAAGACAGTTACGCTAAAACTTACAGGCTTACTTACCCTAATGGCAATGAGCGGAGTTTTTATACCTGCGGAAGAAGAAAGCGAGGTTAGCTTTTTTACAGAAATATTCTGTGATATCGGCGATGAACAGAGTATTGAGCAAAATCTAAGCACCTTTTCCTCTCATATTAAAAACATTGTTAATATAGTCGAAAAGCTCAACAAAACCTCCCTTGTCTTGTTAGACGAAATCGGAGCAGGCACTGATCCTGAGGAGGGCGCTGCGCTTGCTGTCAGTATTACTGATTATCTGCGCCAATACGGAGTTAAGGCTGTTATAACCACTCACTATTCGCTATTGAAAGAATATTCTTACGCAACGGAGCGGGTAGAGAATGCATGCATGGATTTTAATCCCGATACTTTTGAGCCGACATATAGGCTTATTATCGGCGTACCGGGTACCTCTAACGCTTTGGAAATAGCCAAAAGACTTGGGCTAAAGACCGAAATAATTGAAAAGGCGCAGACAAACCTCACTTATGAAAAGGTATCCTTTGAAGAAGTTTTGCAATCTGCGGATATTACAAGACGCAAAGCGGAAGATGAGCTGGAATACTATAATAAGCTCAAAGTTGAACTTGAAGAGGAAATGAGGCTTGTAAAGCAGGAAAAAAATGCTTTGGTAGTTACGCGTGACAAACTTAATCTTAATGCCAAGCGTGAAGTTAAAAGAATGGTTGAGAATGCGCTTGTTGAAGTAAATGATATTCTCGACGCGCTAAAAAATATGCTGGAAAATCCTAATGAAGGCAGCTTTTTTGACGCTGCTAAACTTCGTAAACGGATTGAAGAGATTAATGTTGAGGAAGAACCCGATTTTGATATGCCTGCAACAACTGACGAGATACCTTCGCAAGGTGATTCGGTATTCGTAAGGACGCTTAATGACTGCGCGGTACTCGAAACAATAACCAAAAGCGGTGAATATGTTATCCGCATAGGTAATATAAAAACTACGGTACGCAGAAAGGATGTAAAAAAACTCAAGCATCAGCAAATGGAAGATAAAAAGTCGACCAAGCCTATCAGGTCAGATAAAGAATTATATAATGTTAAAGTTGTAAGAGAAATAAACTTACTAGGTCAGACCGTTGATGAAGCGCTGTATAATCTGTCAAGATTTATTGACGACAGTCATATGGGCGGAGTTGACGAAATAAAAGTAATTCATGGTATTGGAACGGGTAGATTAAAGAAAGGCGTATGGGAATACCTTAACGGCGCAAAAGTTGTGTCTTTTCGCGAGGGAAAATTCGGCGAAGGCAATCAGGGAGTAACCATAGTTAGACTTAAATGAGTATATATTATGAGCAATATGTTAAGGATAAACGAGCAATAAGGATTTTGAAGCAAACAATGCTTTCGATATCCCTATTATTATTGCTGTTTATCGCGCTGTTTGTAATTTTTGCTTTTATAATTACCTTTTGGCTGTTAGTTCCGGCAGGTGTTCTGCTCGTAATAATGGCGATTTTTGCCAATTTTGCTCATCTGTTAACCAAAGATTTTATGTATATGCTAAAAGACGATGAGCTAATTATCAAAAAAGCGTTTGCGGAAAAATATCACGAGGTTAATCGGATAAACTTATCCTCTATAATCGGGGTGCAGCGCGGTATTTTAAGCGGCGCGGTAAGTTATACGCCTTTAAAAGACGGTATAACGATAGCTACAAACAATAAAAAATACGCTATATCGCCGGATGATTATTTGCTGGCGCTAATCAGCAAAGATAAGGAAATATTATGATATATCTGGACAATGCGGCAACAACAAAAGTATACGATGAGATAATACCGTTAATTAATAAATATTTATCCGATTTGTATTTTAATCCTTCGGCGCTTTATTCGCAAGCTATCCAAGTAGCTTGCGATATTAAGCGCGCCAGACAGACCGTTGCCTCAATACTCGGCATTGACGCTTCAACAATATTTTTCACTTCTTCGGGTACTGAAAGCGATAACCATGTGCTTTTTACCGCGCGTAAGCGCAAGGGTACAAAGATAATAATATCCGCTACCGAATATTCGGCAGTATACAACGCAGCAATGGAGCTTAAGCAGCAGGGTTATGATATAGCGGTATGCAAGGTAAAATCGGACGGGAGCGTAGATGTAACCGCATTTGCCGAATTATTAGACGATAATACCTCGCTTATATCTATTATGCATGTGAATAACGAGACGGGCGCTGTCAACGACATTGAAGAGCTGGTGAGAATAGCTAAAGCGTATAATAAAAATATCCTTTTCCATTCTGACGGTGTGCAGGCGTATTGCAAAATACCGCTTAATTTAATAAAACTCGGGGTGGATTTTTACTCAATCAGCGGTCATAAAATCGGCGCGCCCAAAGGTATTGCCGCGCTTTATGTGAAAAAGGGCGTTCATCTTAATCCGTTGTTGTTCGGCGGAGGGTTTATCCGTCCCAATGTCCATCCCACGATAGACCAGCATGGAATCGGCAGAGAGAATTTCCAGACCCTGTTCGATGAATGCACTCTCATACGC
>SACC01000004.1 GCA_009928745.1 Clostridia bacterium | reverse complement strand
TATGTCCCCTTTACGGAGTGGGCAAAACGCGTTTTTGCCCACTCCGCGCACGGATTATCGGCTATTTGGTCGATAGTCCGTTTTATTTCTTCGTTTGACAATTTTTGTTTTATTTACTCTCATATTGTTACTTGATAAATAATCGCCTTTATTGTATAATAATTTTATATTTGATTTATAATATGCAACAACATTGGAGGAATATATGTTAATAAAAACTATAGCGGAGATATTGGACGGCGAGATGATTTGCTGCGCGGATAATATGGAAAAAGATGTTCACGCCGCTTGCGCGTCGGATATGATGAGCGATGTGCTGGCATTCGTTAAAGATCAGGCGGTGTTAATTACCGGACTTTCCAATCCGCAAGTAATTCGAACAGCCGAGATGATGGATATGAATTGTGTGGTGTTAGTAAGAGGCAAAAGACCTGATAAAATTATGCAGAGTCTTGCCGAGAGCAAAGGCATAGTAGTCATCTGTACCAAGGAAAAGATGTTTTCCGCTTGTGGTAAACTTTATAGCGAAGGCTTAAAGGCGGGCAATTAATGGAGAAAGGCATACATCTTGAATTCGAGGTGTCAGGAGGTAATTTTGCCTCTGCCGGCACCGCGTCTGACGAGATAAAAAAGCACCTCAAACAATTAGGTATCCGCTCTGAAGATGTCAGAAGGGTGGCAATATCAATGTATGAAGGCGAGATTAATATGGTTATACACGCCGGAGGCGGAAGAGCGTTAGCGGATATATATCTTGACCGCATAGTGATAGAGCTTATCGATACCGGAAAAGGTATTGAGGATATTGAGCTTGCAATGCAACCGGGATATAGCACCGCGCCAGAGGATATACGCGCGTTAGGTTTCGGCGCAGGAATGGGCTTGCCCAATATGAAAAAATATACCGACGAATTCCATATAGAAAGTGAGGTAGGCAAGGGAACAAAAGTTGTATTGACAGTATATTTTGCCGAGAATAAAAAGAGTGGGTAATAAATGGCTTTTTCGAAAAAAGCTATCATTAGCGGCGGGAAAAACCACGCTTTTTGCCGTCGCCCCTTGAGGCTGAAAGCCCGAAAAAGGGTGAATTTCAAGATGATTATCTTGAAAGAGGGGAAACTCGGCGAGTATTACGAGCGCGTGTCCCTTATCGGAGTGGACAAAAAAGACATTATTGTCCACTCCGCAGCAGAGTCCTAATAAGAGGTAATTATGGATATTGATATAAAAAGTTTGCATACTGTTACGCTTGATCCAGATAAATGCAAAGGCTGCGTAACCTGTATGAAAAGATGTCCTACCGAAGCGATTCGCGTCAGGAACGGCAAGGCAAAGGTCTTGTATGAAAGGTGCATAGGCTGCGGCGAATGCATAAGACTTTGCCCGCATCACGCAAAAAAAGCCTCCTATGATCCCTTTGACACAATATATAATTATAAATACCGTATTGCTTTACCCGCGCCCTCTTTATACGGACAATTCAATAATCTTACGGATATTAACTATGTGCTTAACGGACTGTTGGAGATAGGTTTTGACGACGTGTTCGAGGTCGGAAGAGGCGCGGAGCTTATCTCTGCCGCATCAAAAATATTGCTTGATAAAGGTCATATTCGCAAGCCCGTTATCAGCACGGCTTGTCCGGCGGTGTTGGAGCTTATTATGGTTCGGTACAAGCATTTATTACCGCATTTGCTTAACCTCTTGGCGCCTGTTGATATAGTCGCGAAACTTGCCCGTGAAAAAGCGCTGTCGCAAGGGATACCCGCTGAAGATATCGGGATATTTTTTATCTCGCCGTGTCCGGCAAAGGTATATGCGCTAAAATCGGGCTTAGGTGTCAAGAAACCGCTTGTGGAGGGAGTACTCGCTGTCAGCGATGTTTATCTGCGTCTACTTTCTGCGATGAGCAGCTTGAAGCCCGAACAGATAAAGCCCATATCAAAGCTCGGAGTGGAGGGAATGCAGTGGGCAAGCAGCGGTGGCGAGGCAGCGGCGCTGTATAGAGATAAATATCTGGCGGCTGACGGTGTGGAGAATGTTAATAATGTGCTTAAAGCGCTTGAGGACAATACGCTGCGAGATGTCGAATTCATCGAGCTTAACGCTTGTATAAGCGGCTGCGTCGGAGGTGTGCTTAATATAGAAAACCCCTTTATAGCTAAGGCGAGATTGCGGGGTCTTAGAAAGAGACTGCCTAACGGTAAATGCAATACCCTTGCCGATCAAGGCAAAAGTCTTGACTATTATATGTGGGAGAAAGAGCCCGATTTTAAGGATGTATATAAGTTGGACGAGGATAGACTTGCCGCGCTTAATAAACTTATTGAGATAGACAAAATACTTGAGGGATTGCCTCTTATCGATTGCGGCGAATGTGGCGCGCCCAGCTGTCGGGCATTCAGCGAGGATCTTGTAAACGGAGAAATCCCGCCAGATACAAAATGTCCGAAGGTAATAGATGAAAGCGCAAAAAATAGCTGAACTGCTTAATGCAAGAATAGTGAATCTCAATGCTCAATCCGAAATAACTACCGGTTATTGCGGAGATTTTCTAAGCTTTGTTATGGGTCGTGCGCCTAGTGGGTGTTGCTGGTTCACGGTGATGAATAATATCAATGTCGCAGGAGTTGCTGCGCTAGCAGATATTGGACTCGTTGTGCTTTGCGAAGGGACAAAATGCGACGAAGCGCTGCGGGCAAAGTCCCTGCTTACAGGTATTAACATTATAGAAACAGATTATGATATTTTCAGCGCGGTATTAAAGGTATTCAAGTGAAAGTAAATTATGATTTGCACATTCACAGCGCCCTGTCGCCATGCGCCGACGATAATATGACTCCTGTCAATATTTGCGGTTTTGCAAAGCTCAAAGGGCTTGATATGATAGCTATTGCCGATCATAACGCTATCGGCAATGTGGAAGTAGCGCTACGCGTAGGTAAAGAATATGGTATTACGGTAGTTCCTGCAATGGAGCTGCAGACTGAGGAAGACATTCATATTTTGTGCTTGTTCGAAAGCTTTGAAGCGCTTAAAGCATTTTATAACTCTTTGAGTTTTATGGATATAAATAACCGCCCCGAAATCTTTGGCAACCAGCTCATATACGATGACGAAAACGAGGCTGTAGGCTGCGAGGAAAGGCTGCTGCTTGCTTCTGCGAATATTAGAGTGGACGAGGTTAGGGAGCGGGTGCTTGCGTATAGTGGCGCGGCGGTTCCCGCGCATATAGACAGAGACGCCAATAGTATACTTACAATACTTGGCGCAGTAACAGAGGAGTTCTCCGCGGTTGAGCTCTCAAAACGCGCAAATGACATGTATATCGAATTGTACAGCGAAAGCCACTATGTAATTATAGATTCGGACGCGCATACCTTAGAGGAAATAGGCGGTAGCGTTCTCGAGCTACCCGAATGCTCTCCAAAAGCGCTGATAGAGTATTTTAACAACAAAAATAAATAATCGACAAAAAAATACTATCAAAATATCTAATATCAAATATTTGTCCTATTTAAGGGACTTTTATTATCTATAAAAATTTTAGCTATGTAATAAAAAAAGTTGCTAATTAATTATTTAACAAAAAGAGTTGGCAAAATTTAAAATGTGTGCTATAATTTGTTAAAAATTTAGTAATGTTATTTATATATAATATAAAATTAAGGTAGGAGGAGTTATGGCAGAAATCAAATTGACGAAAGTACCCTTTGAAGGTACTGCCGAACAGGAATCAAAGCTGAGACAAGAGCTCGCCTCTATCAAGACTTGGGAGGGTAATCTTATGCCCGCGTTGCAGGCAGCGCAAGGCATATACGGTTATTTGCCTATCGAAGTACAGAAGATAGTCGCAGAGGAGCTGGTTCTTCCTTTAGAGAAGATATTCGGCACAGTTACTTTTTATTCACAGTTCACCCTTAATCCGCGTGGCAAGTTTCTTGTCAGCGTATGCTTGGGTACCGCATGCTATGTTAAGGGCGCGGGAGATGTTTTTGACGCTAGCAAGAAGAAGCTCGGCATCAGCGACGGAGAATGCACAACTGACAGAAAGTTTTCACTCGTTTCTACCCGTTGTATAGGTTGTTGCGGTCTGGCTCCGGTTATGACTGTTAACGAGCACGTATACGGCAAGCTTGTCGCTGACGATGTGTCGGGGATATTGGATACCTACATAAAAGCATAAAGATATGCGCGAATTATCGCTCAACATATTGGATATCGCAGAGAATTCGGTAAAAGCGGGCGCAACGTTGATTCAAATATCCATAACAGTTAAGTGTGGCATCATTGAGATAAGGATCGAGGATAACGGATGCGGAATGAACGGAGAGTTCCTAAAGACAGTCATTGACCCGTTCACTACCACGCGAACAACACGCAAAGTTGGAATGGGCATACCGTTATTCAAGATGGCGGCAGAGCAGGCAGGCGGCAGCTTCAATATCACCTCAACTGAAGGAATAGGTACTAAGATAAGCGCCACATTCCAAAAAGACCATATCGACAGAGCGCCGATAGGAGCAATAGAAGATACGGTGATAGCGCTGATTGCGGCAGATTGCAAGATTGATTACACATTTTGTTACAGCTTTGAGGAAAAAGATTTTGCGCTCGATACCCGTGAGATAAAAGCTCAGCTCGATAACATACCAATAGACGAGAGCGAAGTATTACAGTTTATAAAAGGACTAATAATCGAAAATATTTTATCAATTAATGGAGGAGTGGTTATATGAAAACAATTGCCGAAATCATGGCTTTGAGAGATAAAATGCAGGCAGAAATAATAACTCGCGACAGCAGCGAGGTCAACGACATCCGTATAGTTGTCGGCTTGGCTACCTGCGGTATAGCGGCGGGTGCGCGTCCTGTATTCAATACAATGATAGATGAAGTGACGACGAGGAATCTTAAAAACGTTAAGGTTACCCGTTCGGGCTGTTTAGGAATGTGCAAACTTGAGCCTATCGTTGAAGTTTTTGTTCCGGGTGAGGAAAAAGTCACCTATATTTTGGTCGATGCAGACAAGGCGAAGAGAATAATGGCGGATCATATTGTTAACGGCAATATCGTTACCGAGTATTTAATCAGCAACGAATAAGGAGGAGAATATGTTTAGAAGTCACATTCTGGTATGCGGCGGCACGGGTTGCGCTTCCAATAATAGCAAAGGCATTATTGCGAAGTTCGAACAGCTGCTCAAAGAGAAAAATTTAGAAAAAGACGTTCAAACTATTATGACAGGCTGCTTTGGTTTATGCGCAGTCGGTCCAGTGGTTATTGTATATCCTGAGGGAGCATTTTACAGCAATGTAAAGGTTGACGATGTTGACGAGATAGTTAATGAGCACATCATTAAGGGAAGACTTGTTACCCGTCTACTACACAGAGAAGATGACAAAAATATCGCTGTCAAAGCGTTATCGGACACCAATTTTTATAAGAAACAGACTCGCGTTGCGTTGAGAAACTGCGGCGTAATCAATCCTGAGAACATTGACGAATATATAGCTTATGACGGCTATCAGGCGCTTATAAAATGTTTGACCGAGCTTTCCAAGCAGGAAATCGTTGACATTATCAAGAAATCCGGTCTTCGTGGCAGAGGCGGCGGCGGCTTCCCTACAGGGCTTAAGTGGCAGTTCACCAAGGACGCGGTAGGCGATGAAAAATACGTATGCGTTAACGCAGACGAGGGCGATCCGGGCGCGTTTATGGACAGATCGGTGCTTGAGGGTGATCCTCATGCAGTGCTTGAGGCAATGGCAATCGCAGGTTACGCAATCGGCGCTAATAAAGGCTATATTTATGTAAGAGCAGAGTATCCTATTGCTGTTGATAGATGCAAAATAGCGCTTGAACAGGCTAAGGAATATGGCTTGCTCGGCAAGAACATACTAGGTACAGGCTTTGATTTTGACCTAGAGATCCGTTTGGGCGCCGGCGCATTCGTGTGCGGCGAGGAGACAGCGCTTATGACCTCTATAGAGGGCAACCGCGGCGAACCCAGACCCCGTCCTCCTTTCCCGGCTATCAAAGGTCTATTCGGTAAGCCTACCTTATTGAACAATGTGGAGACATATGCGAATATCCCGCAGATAATACTTAAGGGCGCAGAATGGTTCTCCTCAATGGGAACGGAGAAGTCAAAGGGCACAAAGGTTTTTGCCCTCGGCGGCAAAATAGTAAATACCGGTCTTGTTGAGATACCTATGGGTACCACGTTAAGAGAAATTATTGAAGATATCGGCGGCGGTATCCCCAAAGGCAAAAAGTTCAAAGCGGCTCAGACCGGCGGTCCTTCGGGCGGATGTATACCAGCGGCGCACTTCGATATACCAATTGATTATGATAACCTTATCGCAATCGGCTCCATGATGGGCAGCGGCGGTATGATAGTAATGGACGAAGATAACTGTATGGTCGATATTGCGAAGTTCTTCCTGGAATTCACCGTCGAAGAATCTTGCGGCAAATGCACTCCTTGCCGTATCGGGACAAGAAGATTGCTCGAAATGCTTGAGAAAATAACCTCCGGTAAGGGCGAAATGTCAGACCTTGACACAATGGAAAAACTTTGCTATTACATTAAGGACAATTCCTTGTGCGGACTCGGTCAGACCGCTCCTAATCCGGTGCTATCTACAATAAGATATTTCCGCGATGAATATGTTGCTCATATCGTGGACAAAAAGTGTCCCGCGCATGTTTGTAAGAGTCTATTAAAATATAGCATAACCGATGCATGCAAAGGTTGTACTAAGTGCGCAAGACAATGTCCTGTAGGCGCAATAACCGGCAAGGTAAAAGAACTGCATGTAATCGACCAGAACAAGTGCATTAAATGCGGAGTATGTATGGATAGTTGCTCCTTTAAGGCAATTGTCAGGGAATAGGAGGTTAATATGGAAGCAAAAATGATAAATTTGAAAGTCAACGGTATGCCGATAAGTGTTCCCGAAGGGACTACTGTGTTGGACGCCGCAAAATCAATCGGTATAAAGATTCCTACGCTATGCTATCTTAGAGATATTAATGCAATAGGCGCGTGCCGTATATGCGTTGTCGAGGTAAAGGGCGCAAGATCACTTGTTGCATCATGCGTGTTCCCAGTAAGCGAGGGTATGGAAGTTGTTACCAACTCTAATAAAGTGTTAGACAGCCGCAAAACAACGCTTGAGTTATTGCTCTCCGACCACGACAAGAATTGTCTCGGTTGCGTGCGCAGTCAAAGCTGTGAATTGCAGGAATTGTCCAACGAATACAATTGCAATCCTCAGAGATTCAGCGGTAAGGCGATAGATTATCCTTTGGATTTATCTACCCCTTATTTAATAAGAGACAATAATAAGTGTATACTTTGCCGCCGCTGTATAGCCGCTTGCGACAAATATCAGTCAGTATCCGTAATAGGCGCTAACGCGCGTGGTTTTGATACCCATATCGGTTGCGCTTTTGAAAGAGATCTCGCAGACGTTCCTTGCGTTGGTTGCGGACAATGTATCAACGTATGTCCTACTGGCGCGCTCAGAGAGAAAGAAGAGATTGACGATGTATTAGCTGCAATCGCAGACCCTAAGAAATATGTTATCGCAGCAACGGCTCCCGCGGTTAGAATTGGTCTTGGAGAGGAGTTCGGCTCACCCGTTGGCAGCAACGTGGAAGGCAAGATGGTGGCAGCTATAAGAAGACTTGGCGTAAAGCAGGTATTCGATGTAGATTTCACCGCTGACCTTACGATTCTTGAAGAAGGCACGGAGTTTTTGGGCAGAGTACAAAACGGCGGCGTGCTGCCAATGATTACAAGCTGTTCACCCGCTTGGATCAAATTCATCGAACATAATTTCCCCGATCAGATACCCAATCTGTCAACATGCAAATCTCCGCAGCAGATGTACGGCGCAATAGCAAAGACATATTTTGCAGAGAAAATGGGTATTGACCCTAAGGATATGTATGTAGTATCAATTATGCCTTGCACCGCGAAAAAATTCGAGAAAACGCGCGGCAATCAATCAGCAGCGGGCGTACCTGATATAGACGCTGTGCTAACAACCAGAGAGCTTGCAAGACTTATCAAGCGTCAGGGTATCCTTTTCAATGATTTACCCGAAGAGAAGTTCGATGCTCCATTCGGTATCGGCTCAGGCGCAGGTCTATTGTTCGGCGTCACGGGCGGCGTTATGGAAGCTGCGCTGCGCACAGTTGTAGAAGTTCTTACCGGCAATGAGGCGGGTCCTGTGGACTTTACCGAAGTAAGAGGTATGGAAGATATCAAGGAAGCTACCTACAATGTCGCAGGTATGGACGTAAAGGTTGCAGTTACCTCCGGTCTTGCCAATGCGCGTAAGATTATGGAATCCATTAAGCGCGGCGAGTGCGATTATCACTTCATTGAGATAATGAGCTGTCCGGGCGGCTGTATCAACGGCGGCGGACAACCCATCAAGACAGCGTATGAGCGTAATAATACTGATATCAAAGCAAAGAGAGCAACAGCTGTATATGATACCGATAAAAAGATGCCTTTAAGAAAATCACACAATAATCCTGCGGTTAAACAACTGTATAAGGAATTCCTCGGAGAGCCTAACAGTCACAAGGCGCACAAGATACTTCATACCAAGTACGGCGCTCGCAAGAATTATTAATTGATATTATACTAACAAAAGCTCCTCACAATTGTGGGGAGCTTTTTTAGTACACTTAATCTTAGTACACAAAGTATAGTAAATAAAAACAGCCCGCAAGGCTTGCGGGCTGTTCTATAAATTGATTGTAGTGATGATTTTTAAGCTACTATTTTCTTTTTTCTTACGGCGAACCAGAAGATAGCGAAGCCGATACCGCCTGCGCCGACTGCTGAGCCGACTGCAATACCTGCTATTGCGCCGGCGGAAAGTTTGTTGTATACTGGCGCGTCGCTAATTATAATATTGTCAATTACAACCGCAACTCCGTCAATTATTGCGTAAGTCGTCATGCTTATATTGTTCTCGTCAACTGTAAGTTTCATAAACACAGGTGACTCGGATATCTCAAGCTTGCCGTTGACAAAATACTTCGCAAGAGGAGAGTTCTTATAGTCTTTTACCTTTCTATCCATCAAATACACTTCCTCCGAGTAAATATAATTATAGAACTTGTCGCCGATAGTGCCGAGGTTGATATAAGGTATACCGTCAGGAGTAATTGCCGCGCCTCTGTCGTCATATGTAACACTTACAGGCTTGCTGTCCGCTCCGATATATTTGCTGACTGAATAGGTATGGTCATGTCCTTGCAGCACGAGATCCACTCCGCCTTCCACAAATATAGAGGAAAGTTGCGCGCGCAATGCGATTACGTCATTATCAAAAGCGTGCGAGCCTGCGGTATAGAGTCCTTTATGCAATACTACTATTGTCCATTTTGTATCAGGATTGGCTTTATCCTCCGCCAAATCGGTTATCAACCATTGTGTTTGGGTAGCGCTTAAGGCGTTGTCGCTTGCCAAATCGTTGGTGTTGAGAATCACAAAATGCGTATTACTGTAATTATAAGAATAATAATGACCGCTATCCCTATTTATAGAGTTGCTAGGAAGGGCAAGGAATTTTTCAATGGATGAATCAGTTTCTTCATGGTTACCTGCAACGGTAACAAAAGTGTTGTTCGCCCAGATATCTCTCTGTCCGTCAAGCAGCCATTTCCATTGATAGGTGGAGCTTCCTTTATCTACATTATCGCCTGCGCTGATTATGAAAGCTGGATCAACAACGGTGTTGAGCGCTATCTGCAGGGCGGCGTATGAGTCGATATAGTTCTGTTCGACGGAGCCTTGAATATCTGTTATTGCAAGTATCGTGAAGCTGCCGTCTGCTGCGCCCGTTGTGAAAGAATAAGTATCCGTCCAGCCGTATGCGTCGCTACCTACTTGATAATAATATGTCGAGGAAGCAAGGAGTCCGGATAAACTCACCGTGTGCATATTAAAGGTATGTATAGCTTTGGTTAGGTATGTAATCCCAAGGTCTATAAGAGGTATATCTCTTGCTACATTAGTGCTTTCTGCGGTAACCATAGTTGCATTAGCGATGTCGCTACCAGTCCAGTATTTGATATAGCTTGCGGGAACAGTGTTGGGATTATATATATCTGTTTGAATTTTTGTATACCATTTGAATTCTTTTTCGGTCGTTACATCCGTGCCAAAATTAACCGAAAGCATTGAAGGCAACAGACCGTTAGCGATAGTAGAGGTTACTGCAAGGCTGCCACTTCCTTCTACTGCTGTATCAATTCTATAAGTGTTACCGCCATATACGTCCGCCGAATATTTTACATGGAAGTTTTGCTCATGTACGACATTCCAAGCCCTTTCCGAATCGGGATCGGCGTATGTGCCGTCGTCGGTGTCGTCAATCGCCCATCCAGTAATAATCAAGCCAACATATCTGCCAAGATTGACTTTTAAGGCATCGGTTACATACTTGCTCATAACCTCGTTTTCCACAAAAGCAGTTATCGAGCCTGTATTGTCAAGTTTGGTCAAATAGCCTAGCACGGTGCCGAGATATTTGTCTATGGTATCCATAAGCCCCAAAGAATTAAGAGCGTTGGTTACAAGCACATTTGACAATAGCGTAGTTGCCTGTGTTGTCAAACTGGACAATAGTCCCATTATATTTTCTTCACTCATTAGGTTGGCAATTATTATTCCGAGCAGTTTGGTTTTCAAAGCTACAATTTCTGTCGCTATGTCAAAGCCTGTTCCTGCCGCCAGCGCAGGGTCGTTAATATTAGCCCTTATTGTGGCGTTAGTTATAATCTCAAGTTGCGGGAATAAGAAGTCGGTTAAAGTGGTAATTAGGAAATCGACAAGTTCTCCGCTGTTGCATTTTGTTACAAGATTCTGCAGATTAGGATTAAGCGTTGCGGTGTCAATACCCGAAATATGCGCCTTGTATATGTCTGCTGCGGCATCGGATAGCGTATATGGCGCATCGGATAATCCAAAAGTTATGTCCTGCAAAACGAACCAATTCACCAAGTCTTTCAGCAGCTCGAACAAATGATAATTTGCATCGGCAACGCCGTCGAATGTATAGGTTGAGCCTGCATCATATCCATTGCTGAATACGGGTTTGTCAAGGTTAAGTGTTGCGAGGTCATCTACAAACTTTATTGCAAGATTGTATAGAGTGTCGCCAAGTCCCATTGTGCCGCGTATTCCCTCGAGCATACCCTTGAGCGTACCCATAATGAAAGCTTCATCGAGATAACCGTCAAGCAAGCGTGGAATCATATCCGTCTGATGCTCATCTAAATAATCAAGGAGATTATTTATTGTATATTCTTCCTGTTCAATTAGTCCGGTAAGGCTATTATATTTAGGTATGGAATAGCTAAGCGGCACATCGTTATTAATAACAGTGCTATAAATATTCTCGGTATAGACGGTACCGTTCCAAGCTGTTGTCAACTCAAGTATACGGCCGCCTGATGCGTATGAGATAGGCGAGCCTGTCTCAAAGTCGTAGAATACATTGCCGTTCTGTGTAATGTAAGAAGCGATGTCAAAGCTGTGCATATGACCGCTGAATCCGTATCTTATACCAGCGTCGGCAAGCGTATAGGCTACCTTTTCCCAGTTAAAAAGTGTAAAATCTTTTAAGATTTCGTCTTCCACTTCGAAGTGAGGCAGGATATTTTGGTGAGTTACAACGATTACCGGCCTGCCTTGCAGTCTATCAATGGCGGTACCTTCAATCGCCCACTTTAACATATTGTCAGTAACCATACCGCCAGTTTTATGCTCCCATCCGTCCAGCGCGCCTGCGCCCTCATAGGTGCGTAGAGAGGTGTCAAACATAACGATAGTTAAGGCCTCCGTCCTTGCTATGTATGACAAACCGCCCGTTCTTGCGTACGGCGCTAATAATTCGTAAGCGTCAGTGCCTTCTTCAAATTCGTCAATAACTGCTTGGGAAGGTACCTTTGTCTCTAAAGGATTCGCCGCGTCGTCGTACCAGTAATCACTTTCATAAAAATAATTGTACGATTCGCTAGAAGGTGTAGTAAAATATAAGTTTGCAAAATCTTGAAGGGAAGTATTTCTTACAGCTGACTTATAATTAGTCAGCAATTCAAGTTTCGCAGCCTCGGTAGGGCAAGCGTCAAGCTCTGCCTGTGTAGGCATAAAGCTGCTTGCGCCGCTGTTGTACAAGTCATGATTGCCGGTGGTGACGAAAACCTGAAAGTTTTCATGACCCTCAACGGCGCGCATTCTTGTTGTCAAATCCGCTAACATCTCCGCCATTTTTACATGACCGTAATATTCAGCGTTGCTTGTCAAATCGCCCGAGACGATAAGATAATCGACTTTTTCTTCAAAAATCGCGTCAAGTGACGCTTGTATCGCCGCGGTGCTCTCTTCCATAAGTTTTGCATCCGAGTTAAAAGCGCGGGTGTATCTTGTGGAATCTCTGTTGCAGTATTCCTCGATGAAAATATGTGTATCCGAAAGGTGCGCTATTTTGATTGTTGTCTCGCCAGGATCAGCATAGGCGACTGTGGTATTAAAAACTATGCCGATGCAGCCAAAGCATACTACAGTTATAACGAGCGCAACTAAAAACAAATAATTATTTTTGCTACTTACTTTTGTCATTATTGACCTCCGTTTTAAAGAAAATATATTATATTATAACATACTGTAATTTATATTACCATATACAATTTAGAAAATTTGTTCAACTATGTGTTTTTAAATACGCTATTTTTTGGTAAAATCAGGGAAGCAATAATAAATTCATTATTTTTTTAATCCTGATACAGACAGCCCCGTTGTTAAAGGGGTTATTACTTTTTGGACATATAAACAAATAGCAATTTATCATTGCGTCTTATAGTGTTGTTTGCAATAAAAACCACGAATGTTATACTAAAAACTTGTAAGCGCATATTTTGCTGTGATGAAAGGGTAACTATAAAAAAAATAACTTGTTAAAAACCTCAAATATATTGTATAATATATTATAAAAAATGGACGGAGGGGATATGAAAAATAAAATTATCGCTCTAATTGTTGCGCTTTTATTATTGTGTACGGCGCTTACTGTATTCGTCGGCTGTAATCCTAATGAAGGCGAAACGAAGAATAAAAAGGTTATGCTTCTGTTACACGGTATTGGCGAAGGATGCTTATACAATACTGAGACCAATCAACCAGTATATTCCGTAACTGATTTTAACGGTCCCGAGCTCGGAACATTACTTGCCGGTATTACCAGTACTAATCCCGATACTTCTTTGTTGAAACTCCTTGCAGTCAACGAAGACGGTTCATTAAGAGACGACGACGTTATTCGTCCCGCCAATATGGACGATACGACAGGTCAATATGTTATGGCTAATTTGATGAAGCCCCTTTACGATATGCTTAGCGCTGCAAGTTACAGTGATGGTTACGATATAGTAATATGGCAGTATGACTGGAGAAAACACACAGACGATATCGCTGCTGACCTTGAAGCTTACATACATAGCAAAGGTTATGAAAAGGTAATGTTATTTACTCATAGTATGGGAGGATTGGTGTCAAGTTCTTTCTTTAAGAAACAAGCCAACCGCGATATGACTGAGTTATTTATTCCCTTCAGTACCCCGTTTTACGGCGCAGTAGATACAACGTATATGATGTATGAAGGACTTATCGCGTCTATTCCAGAGATGATAGATAAATTTTATGTATCGGTTCCAGAAGAATTCAGTTCATTAATCAGCGCGTTGGGACTAAAATCCGCGGATTACTGCGATGGCAAACCTAATCCCTCGGTAATGTATAATAAGCTCATGAAAATGGCTAATAATCCGATAATTAAGAGTTTTATTGATATCAACTCGGTTCTCGGTATATTAAAAGATCTTGCCAAGAATCTCGTATCCTTATATAATCTGTACCCGAGCGAGGCGTATTTTGAATCACCGCTGTATGCAGAGGGCGAATCCAATTTTAATTATGACGGTGACCCCAAGACTTACGAAGAGTTCCTTGCTATATTTGAAACAGACCCATATCTTTCCGAAATAGTGCGCATGTCTAACAACGAACTGAGACCTGCGTTCGCCAACCTTACAGCGTATCAAGAATCACTAATGCCGGGCGGTGAGCAGATAAGCAATCTGGTCAATACCTTTTATGTGCAGGGCAACGGCGTTAAGACAATAAAATCCGCATATGCGTATTCGGACGGCACTCCAACAACATACGATTATTTTACATACGGTGACGGATTAGTCAGCGTTTGGAGCGGTACGGCAGGATTATTAAGAGGGGATGAGACTCCCGCTCAGCTTGCTGCATTGTCCGATAAGGTTTATATTGCAAACGGCGAAAACGGCAGAACGGGCACCTCACATCTTTTCATAGTATTTGAAGAAGGCGTTCTTAATGCAGTGAATACCAAAGTCGCGGCAACAGTTGCGGAAATAAAAGGCTAATCCTCGATATTAAAAATGAAATGCGATTTTGACTTGCGTATGTCGCTATTTGACGCGTATGCGCAAGTAAAATTATAACCAAGTAAAGAAAATGCCGCACCACATAAATGGTGTTTTCTTTCAGTAGAAGTATCCCCCGAGATTTTCGGGGGCAGGAGCAATATGGCAGAGTTTTCAATAGAAGTATTTCCGCCCAAAGACAATTCGGAGGCGGATAAAATATTCAGCAGATTAGCAGAATTCTCGGCGCTTTCGCCGGATTATATTAGTGTTACTTATAGAAAAGGCGGAGAAAAATTTACCGGTGAAGTTGCCAGTTATATTCAGAATGAGCTGGGCATTCCGGGTGTTGCGCATCTGACTTGTACTTGGGCAACGCGCCACAATATGTTGACGACTTTAGACAACTTGCGTCAAAAAGGCATTAAACGGATACTTGCGCTGCGCGGTGATGTGAATGAAGAGGTCAAGACCAAGGACTTCCGCTATGCAACTGATTTAATTGAGTTTATTAAGGAGTACGGTGGCTTCGAAGTGTTCGTAACATGTTATCCCGAAGGTCATCCAGACAGCCGTGATTTTGCCGAGGATCTGAACATTATGAAGAAAAAAGCCGAGCTCGGCGTGAGCAATTTTGTTTCGCAGTTGTTCTTTGATAACAGTGATTTTTACCGCATGGTCGACTCAATGCGCGAATGGGGTATAAATACGCCCGTCCAAGCAGGCATTATGCCGCTTACCAACATTAAGCAGATACTTAGGATTGTATCGCTCTCCGGCGCAAAACTTCCCGCAAAATTGACTAAGATGGTGCAAAAATTTGAGAACAATCCCGAAGCGCTTTATCAGGCGGGGCTTAATTACGCAGTGGAACAGATAAGCGATTTATTGATTAACGGAGCTGACGGAATACACCTCTATTCGATGAACAATCCAAAACTGGCGAATTATATATTTGAGAGTATTCGTCCGATAATTAAAGCGTAATGAAAATGGACAAGCAGGAAATACGCAGATATCTCGGTATTAAAAGCGGAGAGATTGGAGTTGACGACAGTCTGCTTGAAGAACTATGGTCACTGTTGACTATTAAGATTAATCCGCGCATTATTTCGGGCGAATATGAGATAGAACGGATTGATAACGGATATAGATTATCCGGCACAAGGGTTATTTTCAAGGGAAAGCTCATAGACAAGGTGCTGAAAGACTGTGAAAGTATTGTACTGTTTGCGGTCACGCTTACTGCGGAAGCTGATAGCCTTTTGAGGGAATATTCGATTAAAAGTATGACGAAAGCAGTAACGCTTAACGCCTGTATGACCGCGTATCTTGAAAACTTTGCCGACGACTTTGAGGCGCAGCAAAAAGAGAATGCCGAGAGTGAGGGCAAGGGAATAACCCGCCGCATAAGCTGCGGATACGGCGATTTTGACATTGCCAAGCAAAACGACATAATTGAGCTTTTAAGAGCGGATAAATACTTAGGGATTACCGTCAACGAAAACAATATGCTGGTTCCGGTAAAATCAATTACCGCGCTTATAGGTATAGGAGAAAAACTGTACAAAAAAGAGGAAAAATGCGCGCATTGTTCGGGCTGCTCGAATCAATGCGCTTTCAAAAAAGAGGAAAAATGAAATTTGCCGAAGCATTGTTAAATAAAAGGATATATTTAGACGGCGCAATGGGAAGCGCGTTAATCGAAAAGGGTTTTTCGACTTTTAATCCGGAAGAACTCAATATTACCGTTCCAGATGACATAACTGCGATTCACCGCAATTATGTTTTGAGTGGCTCTAATGCGGTATACACTAACACTTTAGGAGCAAACTCCTTAAAAAATAAAGGTAAATATACGCTTGAAGCAATAATTGGCGCCGCTTGCGATAACGCAAGACGAGCTAATCCTGAATATATCGGATATGATTGCGGTCCTCTTGGCGCGCTTCTTTATCCTTACGGAGAACTGACTTTTGAGAAAGCTTACGAGTTGTTCGCCGAGCAGGCGAAAATCGTTGCGGACAAGAAAGTGGATTTTGTAGTAATAGAGACTATCGCGGACACTTTGGAGCTGAAAGCGGCAATACTGGCGTTTAAGGAAAATTGTGATTTGCCTATAATATGCAGTATGACCTTTGACAAGGGCGGCAGGAGCTTTGTCGGGTGCAGTGTGGGCGCATATGCGCAAATTGCGCAAGGACTCGGTGTAGACGCAATAGGCATAAACTGCGGCTCAGGACCCGATATCATGCGTGAAAATATTAAGGAATTAATCAAATATGCGCGTTTACCCGTATTTGCAAAACCCAATGCCGGTATCCCAAGTTATAAGAACGGCAAAACAGTCTATGATATGGATGCAGCGCATTTTACCGATGAAATGGACAAAATAGCGCGCTTCGGAGTATCTATTCTCGGAGGTTGCTGCGGCACTACTTACGAATATATTGACAAAATTGTCAAGGCAACCAAGGATTTGTCTTTCACCATTTTCGATAATCATGTGGACGCGGTATGCTCAGGCAGGCGCGTTGTGGAGCTTAAGACCCCTGTAATTGTTGGCGAAAGACTTAATCCGACAGGAAAACCGTTATTGAAGCAGGCGATAATTGAAGATAATTATGATTATATGCTTAATATCGCTACCGAACAGCTGGACGCCGGAGCGGATATTCTGGATATTAATATGGGAATGAGCGGCATTGACGAAAGGGAAAAACTTGTAAATGCAGTAATAAAATTGCAGGGGGTAATCGACGCTCCGCTGCAGTTAGACAGCGCTAGGGCGTCGGCTATTGATGGCGCATTGAGAGTTGTTGACGGCGTACCGATAATCAATTCGGTTAACGGCGAGGAAAAAAGCATGGCGGCTATTTTTCCGCTTGCCAAAAAATACGGCGCTTATATTATTGCGCTGTGCTTAGACGAAAACGGTATACCCGACCTTGAGGGCAGATTAGAGATTGCAGAGCGTATAGCCGCTCGCGCAAGAGAATATGGAATATCCGAACAAAAATTGATATTCGACCCATTGACGCTGGCTATCAGCGTGGATAAAAATAACGCAATCAATACGCTTGAGGGAGTAAAAAGGCTATATAATAAGGGTTACAAAACAACTCTCGGGTTATCGAATGTGTCATTTGGACTGCCATATCGCGAGGCGGTCAACGCTACTTTCTACGAGATGGCAGTCCACGAAGGACTGACTCTTCCGATCATCAATCCGTCTATGAAAAAAGGCAAAAATAACCTTGCGGAAAAAGCGTTGCGTGGCGAAGACGCAAACTGTGAGCGATATATTGAAGCTTATTCGGGATACAAGCCCGAGCCGATTGAGATAAGCGGTCTCACCATCGAAGGGTGCGTAATGCGCGGATTAAAGAAAGAAGGTGTTGATGTCGCGCGCGCAACTATTAATAAGGATAATTATATATATATTATTAATAACAATATAATTAACGCGTTAAACGAACTGGGCGTGCTTTACGAGAACGGTAAAGCGTTCTTGCCCCAGCTGATCGCGGGAGCGGAAAGCGCAAAGGCGATACTGTCTTATATACGCGAGCATTTTATGGGTGAAGCGGAAGATATAAAGGCGGTGGTGCTGCTTGCAACCGTAAAAGGCGATGTGCACGATATCGGCAAAAATATTGTAAAAGCCGTGTTATCTAATTATGGCTATAAAATACACGATTTAGGCAAAAATGTTTCTACTGAGGATTTACTCCATGCTGTTGAGCGTTATTCGCCGCAGGTTGTCGGTTTGTCAGCCTTAATGACAACAACGCTTGATAATATGGCGGAAAGCGCGGCAACCGTACGCGCGCTGTATCCTAATATAATAATAATGGTCGGAGGCGCGGTTGTATCATGTGACTTCGCAAGAAGAATAGGCGCCCATTACAGTAAGGACGCTCAGGAGTGTGTGCGTGTACTGGATGCGTTGTTAAAAATATAAAACTATTAGCCGGGTAGCTACTTAATATGCAAGGCTTTTTTTGAGTCCGCCAATCCTAAGAATCTTTTTAGTGGTATATTTATGCCATTATATTATGAATAGCTATGAGTTGTGTTGCAATACACCACACGGCACAATATATAGGATTAAGTC
>SACC01000185.1 GCA_009928745.1 Clostridia bacterium | reverse complement strand
TTGATAGACAACTCGTCCTGCGCCCATATTAAGGTGACCGACTTCGCTGTTACCCATCTGTCCGTCAGGCAAGCCAACGTCCATACCGCTTGCGCCTATCAACGTATAAGGATAATTAGCTTTTAACTCCTTAATATAAGGTGTGCCGCTTACATAGATTGCGTTGCTCTCTGAAGCCGCGCCCTCTCCAAACCCGTCCATTATTACTAAACCGTAAAATCTTCCTTTTGCCATAGTATTTTTCATCCCCATATTATTAAAGACTGCCTTCCGTATTTTCACAAGAAAGCAGTAATTAATATGTTATATTTATTTTTATGTAAAATTAAAAGTTGACTACCTTGTCAAAGTCTTCCGCTTTGAGACTTGCGCCGCCGATAAGTCCGCCGTCTATCTCAGGCATCGCCATAAGCTCACTGGCGTTCTTAGGACTCATGCTGCCGCCGTATTGGATACGGATAGCGTCTGCTGTCTCTTTATTGTATATCTCCGCAACACAATCTCTTATTACCTTAATAGTATCGTTAGCGTCGTCTGATGTCGCTGTTTTGCCTGTGCCGATTGCCCATACCGGTTCATAAGCAATAACTACATTATTAAGTTCTTCCGTAGTTATTCCCGCAAGACCGATTTTTGTCTGTTTCCTGACTACTTCAGCAGTAATCCCCGCTTCTCTTTCTGCAAGAAGCTCTCCGACACACACAATAGGCAACAAGCCTTTTGCAAGCGCGGCTTTTGTACGCATATTCACTGTAGCGTCTGTCTCGCCAAAATACTGTCTTCTCTCGCTGTGACCTATTATTACATATTCAACTCCGAGTTCAACAAGCATATCTGCCGATATCTCGCCGGTAAACGCGCCTTTCTCTGCCCAATGCACATTTTCTGCGCCAACTTTAATATTGCTACCCTTTGCCGCTTCTACCGCCGCAGCAAGTGAGGTATAAGGGGTACAAACCACTACATCGCATTTAGCGTTCGCTACAAGGGGTTTCAATGCCGCTATCAAGGCTTTTGTAGCAGCGATAGAATTATTCATTTTCCAGTTGCCTGCAATTATAGGTCTTCTCATTTCATTTCCTCCAAAGATAATTTAGTCGGATAAATATAATATTATTTTTTATTCAAACACTCGATACCCGGAAGCGCAATGCCTTCCATAAGCTCAAGACTTGCCCCGCCGCCGGTGCTGATATGTGTCATCTTGTCAGCGTAGCCAAGCTGTGTAACGGCTGCCGCGCTGTCTCCGCCGCCGATAATCGTAATGGCGCTAGAAGCTGCAAGCGCAGCGGCAACAGCCTTTGTGCCAGCCGCGTATTTTGACATCTCGAATACGCCCATTGGTCCGTTCCAGATAACGGTCTTTGCGCTATCTATAACTTTTGAAAAAGCCTCAATTGATTGTTCGCCGATATCGAGTCCCATCCAGCCGTCGGGTATCATATGGTCAACGGTCTTAATGTTAGCGTCGTTGCTAAACGCATCCGCTATTACATTGTCTAGCGGGAGCAAAAGTTTTACGCCTTTTGCGGCGGCTTTTGCAAGCAACTCTTTTGCCAAATCGAGCTTGTCCTCTTCGCAAATTGACTTTCCGATACTATAGCCCAGCGCCTTAAAGAAGGTGAAAGCCATACCGCCGCCAATAATTAGTGAATCAACTTTGTCAATAAGATTATTGATAACGCCGATTTTGTCTGATACTTTAGCGCCGCCGAGAATTGCCACAAAAGGTCTCTTGGGAGCTTCGAGCGCGCCTGCCATAATCTCCAGTTCTTTTTCGATTAAGAAGCCTGCTACTGCAGTCTTGATAAAACCGTACTGCACAATACCTGCAGTTGAAGCGTGAGCGCGGTGCACTGTGCCAAAAGCATCGCTTACGTATACATCGCCGAATCTGGCAAGTTTTTCACAAAAGCCTTTATCGTTGTTGGTCTCTTCGTCATAAAAACGGAGATTCTCAAGCAATACAACTTCGCCCTCTTTGCAAGCGTTAACGCAGGCTTCAGCCTTTTCGCCGATTACATCGTCAGCAAAGGTTATTTTGTTCCCCAAAAGCTGGTTGAGTCTGTCCGCAACTACTTTTAGAGAATATTTCTTTTTGTTATCCGCATATGCGGCAACACCGCCCTTAGGTCTGCCGAGATGACTGCAAAGTATAACTTTTGCGCCATTATCCATCAAATATTTAATGGTAGGCAGCGCGCCTGTTATTCTGTTCTCATCGGTAATCACATTGTCTTTGACGGGTACATTAAAATCTACTCTTACTAAACATTTTTTGCCTTTAACATCAATATCTTTAACTGTCAGTTTATTCATAAAAAACTCCTTGCATTAATTATCAACCAAATTATACCATTGCAAGGTATAAATGTAAATTAATTTTTGCCCTAAAATATTATATATATAATATGTAAAAAACTTTTTATTGCAGCGGCAGAAAAATGCGCAGTTTATCTGTCCTGCTCACTGCCGCCAGAATACAATTCCACGAATCTGGAAATTAGCTTTTCGCTCATCGGCACACAGTTATCTGCGATTCGGATATAGCATCCTTTAGGAGTCAAGCCTTCGCTTTTTATATAATACGGTTTTTGATTACCTGCGGAAAAAGCTATTCTAATTATCTCCTTTTTGTCATGATAGCCAATTTTATTAATCGAATACAGCCCATCAATGGAGGGTTCAATATTGTTTCTCAATCTTTTTTCCACATTTTTTATAACCCTGTCAATATTTTTTACTCCCTTAATTGTGCGGTCATCTGCAACACCTATATAAAAAATCCCGCCAAAACGATTGACAAGAGCTACCGCAACCTTCTCCAGCTTGCCGTTCAATATTACCTTATATTCTACAAAATTGCTCTCGAGTCTCAATTAGTTCTCCCTTTATATATGCTTTTCGTTTTATCGTAAAATATACCCTATTGCAAAGTGCATTTATTGATTAATCCGCTTGATTAATCCGCTCTGCCGGTCAACGCGCCTTCTTCTTCGAGCTCCTTAAACCCGCTTTGCCTCAACGCCTCGTAAAGCACAATGGCTACTGCGTTGGAAAGGTTAAGCGAACGAAGGTTTTCACGCATCGGTATCCTTATACAATTATCGTAATTGGCTTTTAGTAAAGGCTCGGGCAGTCCGTGTGTCTCTTTGCCGAACACAAGATAATCGTCATCATTATAAACGATTTCCGCATAGCTTCGCGCGGCTTTTGTGGTCGCGTAATAAAAGCAGCCTTTATTCTTATCAAAGAATTCTTGCAGATTTTCGTATACGGTAATATCAACCTCGCTCCAGTAATCTAATCCGGCTCTTCTCACCGCTTTTTCGCTTATATCAAAACCAAGCGGCTTAATAAGATGCAATCTTGCTCCGGTCGCGGCGCAGGTGCGCACAATATTGCCGGTATTCTGCGGTATTTCGGGTTCGACTAATACAATGTTCATAATTCTTCCCCCGCATTTTTCATAAGGCTGTCAGCCGCCGATAAAATATCTTCAATACTCGTCAGTTCCGCCAGTTTTTCTCGTATTAATCTGCCGCCCCTTTTGCCTGCGGTATAATAGCATAGATGCGCTTTCATAAGATTAATTACCACCTTTTCAGGATAGACGCCTAAGAGCAAATTGCTATGCGCTCTTAACTCTTCAACGATATTAACTTCGGCTTTTTGCCCGTTTATTTCCGAAAATATTGACGGATTACCCATAGCGCCGCGCGCTATCATTACGC
>SACC01000184.1 GCA_009928745.1 Clostridia bacterium | reverse complement strand
GTCCTGCGAATGTAATCAATTCGTATGCTTCCGGCGGTCAACTCACCGTTGATATGTCAGACAGCGGCAAAGACGGCTACATGGGCGGCTTTGTCGGCTATAATAGCGGAACAATATCTTATTCATATGCGCGCACGCTGTTGAACGGTACTGCAAAAGGCGCAAAAACGTTAAATATCGGCGGTTTTGTCGGTACTAATATCCTAAATATTAGCGCATCGTTCGCCTTAAATGCGTCAGGTACAGCAGTAAGCGCGGTTGTTTTGGACAATGCAACAATATATGCCGGCGGCTTTGCAGGTAGCAATATCGGTGCAAGCGGCAAGATAGCGGCAATTACTAACTCCTATACTTCTGCATTCGTAGCAGCAGACGCCTATGCCGGCGGCTTTGTGGGGAATAACAACGGCTTCGGCACAGTATCATTCGCCATCTCGTTAGGTCAAGTCAACAATGGCATCGGAGGTATAATGGTAGGTGGTTTTGCGGCAAAAGGCGCAACCGGTTATAATAAATGCTATTATTCGATATCTAATGCAGGTAGCGATATCCAAGCGGTGGGCGAAGCAAACAATGATAATGTTCAGGGAATGACTAATTCGGGACTCAAAAACGAACATATCTACAACGGTATCTTTGACAGTTCCATATGGTTAATTGACGGCGTCAATATACCTACTCTCAAATTTGACAGCGCGATATGGACAAACGGCGCAAACGGTCCCGTTTTTGCCGCTGAATAAAAAGAATCAATTAATAAGACCAAATATAAAACAAAGGTCGTTCTCCTGACGGGGAACGACCTAATTCTTTATTTGTTAATTGTAGCCTGTGTTAATTGTAACCCGTGCTTTTAACAACCTTAAATATAAGCGGATATAATAATTTTTATCCCTATTGCAATAAGCACGATACCGCCGGTAATGATCGTCCATTTCTTTATATTGCCAACCTTTGTCTCAACCATTTTGGTAAAGAATTTGCCAAGTATTACAGCGCATAGACTCAATATAAAGGTAATAATGCCAATAATTGCCGCGCATGCAACAATATTCAAAGGCAAGCCGCCGCCGCTAAGTTCAATTGCAAGCAGACTAATTCCGACAGCGAATGCATCTATTGAAGTGGCTATGGCTTGTACGGAAAGTCTGCCTATGGTAAGCTTTGCGCCGCATTCATCCTGCGTTTTTGTAGCGTCAATAATCATTTTGATACCAATTACAGCAAGGATTGTGAATGACAACCAAGGCGCAACTTTGGCAATATAAAGCGAGAGAGCGCCGCTTGAAAAAAAGCCCGCCAAGGGCATTATCATCTGGAAAAAACCAAAGAAAAAAGCAATTAAAAGCATTTTTGGCATTTTCATGTCAGAATCGGAAACACCGTTAGTAACACTTACCGCAAATGCGTCCATTGACAACGCTATGCCTATTAAAAATATCTCGGTAATGCTCATTATTATGCTCTCCTTATTGTTTCTTAAAAAAACGAGACTTATGCAAAATGCATAAGTCTCGCCGTTTAATATCAAACCTGAATTGCTTCATTATGTAGATTTGACAACTTCGCAAGCGAAGCCGAACTACTCCCTTATTAAGTATTAATATTACTATATAAGAAAAATTATGTCAATATATTTATTATAGATTGGACAAAATGCGTGTTTTTAGAATAAGAAGCTATCATTAGCGGCGGGAAAAACCACGCTTTTCTCGCCTCATCGTGCCTTTGCTTATATTGGGAAGGGGGCAAAAGCGTGAAATTGCTTAACTGCAATTTACGGCTCGACTCCATCCCTTGAGGCGTAAGCGCGAAAAAGGGTTAATTTCAATATATTGACTAATTATAATTATTATGTTAAAATATTGATAGTTATCCGAGTTCAGTTATCTAAGGCATTGCTATGAGGCTGAACCGATAGGGTAATAGGAGAAATCTTATTGCCTTCCGTTGCGAAAAGGTGGCTAATATTTTTGTGTTTACCTTTTGCTGCGGGCAAAAGGTATTTTTTGTACAAGCGTAAAATATCCAATACAGGAGGAACTAATGAAAAAAGCTGCTTCAATGTTTTTGATGCTAATAATACTTATTGCTTCGTTTGCTTTATTTGGTTGTGAGATAATGCCCGAAAAAGAAACAATCGTTGATAACTCTGCCGATTTGGCGTATACGCTGGAGCTTGAAGGCATTACGCCCGAAAAAGTCATTGTAACGAAAGCGCAGATATTAGAGCTAGGCAAAACTAAGGAAGTTGTGTATGATGAAGAGAATCCTTGTTATGCCTCGGACAAGACGGACGAGTTTAATAATTTAATTCCCCGAATAGTCAAAGGCGTATATCTTGACGAGATTATGGAGCATTATGCGTACGGTACAACGACTACCAGTTTTTCCGCAATAACCCTTCGGGGTACCGATGGCTACGAAACAGTGTTGACCTCAGATACCTACAACGAAGAGCAGGGCGGAAGCAAAATGATAGTTGCGTATTATTACGAGGGTATAGTGTTGAATGAGAGTGAATCTAGCGGCGCATTGCGTATGATTGTGCCCAATCAAGTAGCGAATTCTTGGGCGAAAAAACTCAAGACCATTATTTTTTCCGACGCAGCGCTGACTCCTCCCGAGCCAGCAAGGCTTAACTTTGTTGAATTGCTTGGCGATAGTTATGACGGTACTTTTGCGAGAGAGGAGACCACAGGTGCGGGTACATTCGATTATACCTATTACGGAGTGAGTCTATCCGCGCTTTTTGCAGACGAGACGCTTACGGCGGAGACAACGGATAAGATGTATTTGATTGCTTGGGATTATATTACCAACGGCACAGATTATTTTTATAGACAATACACCAGCTGGAAGAGTAACGAGTATTATAGTAACGCATATTTGATATATAGAGAACAGGAAGATCAGGGGGAGATAACTGACGAGATCAGAGCTCCTGTGTTTGACGGGGCCAATATGCAAAAGGGTATGTCGGTCAAGAATGTACTAGCAATCTCGGTCAACGATACTTCGCTTATTACCTTATCCATCGCCTTTGAAAGATACGATACCGATACGGATAACAGGATAGCGTTCGGCGAGTTGCTTGAGCTTGTTAACTTGAAAGAAGACGCCGTTTATAATGTATTTAATACTGACGAAGCAATCACCGTAATAACGGGAAGTGACCTATCTGCCGCCACACTCGAAAATAACGGCGGTGTTTATCTGCTTCATTATGGAGTAGATTCTGTACTAACTTTAAAAAGCATTGAATTGCAATAAAACCTAGGGAGGAATATAAATGAAAAAGTTACTTAATGTAAAGGGGATTATCGTATTAATAGCGCTTGTAATGCTGCTGACTCTTGTTGTCGGATGCGATACGGACATTATCGAAAAGAAAACTGTTCAGCTGCCTGATTTCAGCGTTAGCTTTATTGACGGCGAAACAACAATCGTAGTTACCGACGAGATGCTCTCAGCGGTTACGCTATCAGAGTTTTCCATAGTAAAGAGTGATGTGACCAGTTATTATAAGGGCTTCAAAGTATCTGATATGGTAGCCGCAATCACAGGTCTTGACGTAAGCGGAATAGAAAGTCTTTTGGTAATAGCGAACGACGGTTACGGCAATGACAAGCCAGCATTACCCGAAGCCAACTTTGACAACGCGTATTTCGCGCTGTTTATTAAAGACGCAGAAGGCGTATATGGATTCCTTGACGCAGATAACGGTCCTGTCAGATTATTTGATACTACAG
>SACC01000183.1 GCA_009928745.1 Clostridia bacterium | reverse complement strand
ATAAAGTACACTGCCCGAATTCACAGGCGCGTCAAGTATAACGGTATACTCATATTCCCCGTATACCCTCTCGCTAAAATCTATACTGACATATTGTTGCATTGCATTTTTTTGGGGCTTTAGATAATTCACGCCCAAATTTTTGTTAATAAGCTCGGACTTCATTTTGAAGGTTAGCTCAGTACTCTTAGCGCTCTCCGCCTCTAGTGTAACTCCCACCTTAATTACTCCGCTGACCATAATTTTTTCATCGGCAATACTTTTTTGATTAATAACAAAATTTGCTTTTTTATATGCAAAATTATAATTCGCCGCCTCCGCTCCTTGCGCTGCTATCTGATAACTGCCACACTCGGTGGGAACGTTTATTACCGATGCCTTTGTGCTTAAGTCGCTCTCATCCTCTCCCTCGATAAATCCATCGTAGGTAATTACAAAAACGGGGGTTTCTCCGATAGTTATGGTTACGTCGCCAAGCGAAACGTTGATTGCCTTAGGATAAATTACAAAACTGATGGAATTAACTCCGTTTATAATATATTTGTCACTATTTATTTCCACCGTAAATAAGTATGTTCCCGCATTAATTGGTGTTCGGTCAATGCTTGTTGCAGGAGTTACCGTATCGGAATTATAAAGGTTAGTAAAATCTACGCTGATATTACATTGCTCGCTGCCATTATAAGTATATTCCATCTCACCGTAAAACACCGCGTCAATAGGCCTTTTCTCTACATTAATGTTAGCTTGAATATTTTCTATCCTCTCATAGCTATTAGTATCCTGTGGCGTAAACACTATATTCGTGGATAAGACGCCAATTTGCTCGGCTCGTTGTGAAAAGTTTTTCCAAGAAAAAGTCCCTTGCAGGGGCACTCCATTATAGTACCCTTGTCCGTTAATCCTTAGTGAGGACAGCGCTTCCCCATAATAAAGTTTTCCTATTATGGTATGAGTAACCGAAGGCACACCTTTATTAATTCTGAAAGCATAAGGGGCTAAAACGCTTTCTATCCGATAGTTTATTCCTTGAGAATTATAGGTTACACTGTAGCTATAATTTCCTACTGCATCACTCAAATTAACAATACTTATGCTGATATTATTCATTAATGCAGTAATACTGTCATTTCTGACAAAAGAATAATTTTCGGAAACTGCAGGAATAATTTCCGGGGTTGTTTGCAAATAATACTTGTCTATGGCAGGTATGTAAAGCCTTATGGGTCTTTGTTTAATTTCGTAATCACCCTTTATGTCAACTTCTATTAAATAATTAGCGTTGTTTGCATTAGTCAAAGTGCCTTGTGATATAGTATATTTACCCACATTTTCACCGCTTGCGCGAGACAGTCTGCCCGAAAGAGTAAGCGCATTGCCGTTAGGCAGTCTTCTAATGCCTTCGCTATCCGGTTCTATCTGCCGACCATCTTCCAGCACATAATAGCTAATGGTATTATCCTCTGCGCCATAAATTTTGGAATTGGCTGTTATATCCGAAGTAACAACTATTTTCACTTCTCTCTTTTCTATGGTAATAAAGCAAGTGCTGGCCCTGTTAATTACGTACGCATCGAAATCGCCGCCAACAATATTTACTTGATAGGTCTCTCCCGCCAAATAATTATCGGTTGCTATTTGATATTCTATAGGCAAATATCCATCCAGACTTTGGGCGTTTGCTACTAGTTGTAGTTGGTCATAGTCAAGACTATAATCAAAATCGATATTAATAATGTCGCCGTATTGATAGGTTCTGTTTTCCTCTTTTACTCCCACATAGATGTTGAGGGGAAGGATAGTAACTTGATTGAATTCAGAATATCTGTCCTCATAGTTTGTTGCGTTTTTTGCAACAATCCGATAACTTGTTGCCCCGATTTTGGGATAAGCGGTCGCCATAATATAATAACTGCCGTTTTCCTCAATTAAACGCATTCTTGCTCTGGTAACGCCCAAAACTTCAAGCGAAAGCTCAGCATCATATACATTGGAGGTAAAGCTTATTTCTCGCAAAGTATTAACCGTTAAATCTTCACTTGCTACGTCAAAGGTAATTGCCCCCCCGTTTGAGGACCTAGCCACACTGAAATTAAGGTTTGCAATCCCCTGCGAAAGTTTATAATTAGCATCGGTAATTGTGGGAACTGCGATATAGCTTCCTGCGTTGATTACCCCGCCGGTCACTAAGTTTTCTTCGCTTACAGCTTCCGAATAATACTTTAGAGGAGCAAAGGCAATTCCATTAACCGTATTGTAAATAGCCTTTATATTTGAGCTTACTACGCTGCCCGTATAGGTTTTGCCCTCATAGTCGGAATAGCTTATAGAAGCAACTAACTTTTGTGTTATCGTATAAACATAAGTATTAGTACCAAAAGTTACGTCATAGTTGACAGAGTCTGCCGCGCCTATTCCCAGAGCATAATTGCCTACATTCCATGTCTTTGTTGTAAGAACAGCCCAATCCTGGTCAACTTCTCCTAATTCATTTAGCTTATTGAAGCTCCAAACCAGAACTGTGCTTCCCAAACTTCCGTTGACTTGCGGATTCTTTATAGTGGGTATGCTCCCGCTGAATTCTGCGCTCAAATCCGATTGTGCTACAGTAACTATCAGCGCTTTTTTATTGATTTTGCCGCCGCCTGCCAAATTAATAGTCGTTGACGTAAAATTATAATTATTCGCTCTTACTCCCGACAAAACAAAGTTACTGATGGCTACGTCTATGTTTTCGCCGGCATTCGCACTAGCCCAGGTTATATCAACTTTGATTGTCAGCATTGATAAATCCGCCGAAACAATACCCGGAACATAGCTATTATTAATGGTTCTGCCATTCAAAACCGCAGTTCCGTCGTAGGTCTTAACACCCACTACCGCCGACCAATAATTGCTTAACGCTTCGATGGATTCATCGGCTGTAAGCTGCTTTTTTTGTACGGAAAAACTGCTTTCCACTATACCAAAGAACAGGTCTCTGTTGCCAACCATATAAAGATATGTATAAACGGTATAAACTCCCGCATCCTTGATTGAAGAAACGCTGTCTTTATTGAGTCCATAATAGTACGAAGCGGTGTAATAATCAAATACTCCGCTTAACTCTACGTCAATTTCCTTAACAGAGCCGTCATAGCTATCGCTAAGCGCTAAATCCTCAGAAGTTACCGCCACATAAGCGCTTGCGCTCTTTATTGCTATAGGTATTTCAAAATAAGAATTTTCATCATCATACCCCATAACAAAATCAATTACAATATTGTTTGAAACGTTTTTTAAGCGATAATTGTTTGTCGTATATTCTGCCAAATTCTCCAAATAATACCCTCTTGTCAAGGTTATTACAAAGCTTGCGCTTTGTCCGTAATAATAATACCCTGCGCCGTAAGAGGTTTCATAATTTTCCATATACTGGCTTTCTTCGATGTCTATAAAGGAAAGTCTGGCATTCTGACAAAATCTCACAAATAGATTAACGCTTTGTCCTCCTGCATAGTTTGGCGCCGTCCTGAAGGTTGTTCCGCTGTAAATTACACCGTTAATATTAGTCATGACAATGCCGTTGTAATTAGCATCCGGAGTTATGGAAAAAATAATAATATCGGCGCTGACTAAGGTAGCAGTATCAAGCGTCAAATCAACCTGTCCTTTACTGTCAACGTACAATACACTGCCGTAAGAATTATGGAAATATGGCAAAGCGGATGAACTTATATCGGTTTCGATCTAATCTATGTATACGTACCAAGTG
>SACC01000182.1 GCA_009928745.1 Clostridia bacterium | reverse complement strand
AAATAATATGAAAAAAGTTGTTCTTACGATATTGCTGTCTGCTTTCACAGTTCCTTTCTTAGTCTGCTGCGCGGACCGCGGATTGACGGAATCAAAAGCCAATGAATCGACAGAAGATAATTCGATTATACAAGACATTTCGTCTGAAAATTCCGAAGAAACACAGACTCCTTACAGAACGGATCTTTCGGTAGGTTCGTTTTACAATTACAGCAATATAAATTCCTGCACGGTTTACGGCGACGACGGAGGAAAACTGACCGACGGATTCGGCGATGGCTGCAATGTCATTATAAATGATATAGACGGTACTTTCGGCGACTGGTACGGCAAGACGCATACGACTTCCCTTTTTGCTGAAAAATCACCTTATTTCTATATAGAAAATGACTTCGGTTTTCCGTCCTTGCTCGAAACCTCGTCGATAGTTTTCGGTGAAGACGGTATTTTGCCCGAATGTGTCGAAGTGTTTTATTCAAATGACGGTTATAATTATTCTTTTTATGCGGGGATGGCGGAACGCGAAAACGAACACGGTGTTTTTACTTATAACTTTCCTTCTCCGGTGCTTGCAAAATCGGTTAAATATGTCATTTACGCACCTTTGGGGAAAATAATTAACCCAACAGCGATTCACAATATCGGGACACCCACGGCAATACGTGTCAGCCTTGCGGAAGGAGCGGCTTATACAATTGAAGGAGATGTTCCCGAAGCGTACAGCAAATATGCTGACGACGGTATCATTCTCACAGACGGCGAACAGGGGAATAAAAGGATAGAAACCGGTAAGTTTATTGCTTGCGAAAGTACGGGGAAAGATATTCTTATGGACCGGGATGTCATAAGTATTAAACTTGATCTCGGCGATATCAAAAACGTATCCGAAGTATATCTCAGTGCCGCTTCCGCGGAATCTGTGTCGATATACGAACCTGAATTCATAAGCGTTAAATATTCCGTTGACGGCTTGAATTTTTCAGATTTCTCCATGAGCTTCAATATGGGAAGTATTCAGAAGCAAAACTATATAAAATCAAGCTACCGAGCAATGAGAAACCATACCGTCGAAGCACGTTATATTACGGTGAACATTTACACTTCAAAAACGGTTATGCTTGATGAAATCACAGTATACGGAGCAACAATGCCTGTCGCGGAACCCGTATATGTTTATCCGGAGATTTCTGATTATTCTGATCTTGCAATAATTCGCGGCGGTTTCTACGGCTTCTTCATTGACTATATCGAAGGTTATAATTATCATCATTATTACGACGAATACCGTACTTATATACAGCTTAAAGGTTTCCGCGAGCTTGGCATGGATACTGTAATCATAGGCGGAGAAAGCCTGAATTACGAAAAGAAAATTACCCTTGCCGAACCTCCTGCGGAGCTTACCGCCAAAGGGTACCGCAAAGGGGTCGGACACGGAGTATATGACTTAAACGAAGCTATACTTACGGCGGCTGATAAGCTCGGAATGAACATATATCTTTCTACTGTTGCATCTCTTTCCTATTCCGAATTAAAAGGAACTACCGCCGACAAACATACTTATATCGATTCCGTTCTTGCAGACGCGAAAATAATAATACGCCATATGTACGATAAATACTCCTCTCATCCTTCTTTTTACGGTTTTTATCTTGTTGATGAGACCTGCGATTATTGGCTTATGCAGGAAAAGCAAGCAAGAACCACACTTACCCGCAAGCTTTACAAGGGTCAGTCGGACGTGATACGTTCGCTTGACGATAATATTATGATATCGATAGCTCCTGCCGCATGGAGAAACGATACCCCAAAGGGTTTCGGCGAAAGCCTTTATAACCTTATAAAAAATGACGAGGAAGGCTTGCGCCCAATAGTCGATTATGTTTTCGTCCAGGACTGTCTGGGCAGGTTTGACACCATATCGGTTCCCGCCGGTATGTATGGAACCTATGCGAGCTATCTTGCCGAATGTAAAGCTGGCGTAGAAAAAGCGAACGCGATATTCGGCAATGATATAGAAATATTTGATGTATGCTACCGCATTAAGCGATACGACGAAATAAAAAGCTCCCTTGAGCTTGAAACGCCGTACACAGAGCATAACCTTGTTTATGATCTAACGCATTATTTTTCCGCAACAGGCAGAGGAAGCATAAACAAATACGCATTTTTTGACAATGATTATGTGTATTTGCAATATGTAAAGCACCTTAACGAATTAAGGTATGATCAATAACAGAAATTTATAATCAACTGACCGGCGGAGCAATACCGCCGGTTTTTATTATCAACGCCTTGCAGTTTGTTTGTCATAATATATCGGGTAAATATCATTTACGACAAAATCCGCGTATCGGACATATACTGTATATAGGATGTATTGCCGTACACGCCGCCGCAAGCATTTTTCGCTTTGCGGACGCATAAAATTCCATATGGAACAGGAGGCGGCATCATGAATTTTTGGACGATAATTGAAATAACCTTCACGGTTATTGTGATTATAACCTCAATATGGAAAGCGGTTAGGGCAACCATACAGCTTTCCAAGGATAAAACGCTTTATCCTATGATACTTCAATATATTACCGAAGCGGAAGCGACCGGTAAGTCCGGACCGGAAAAATTAGGTTATGTGCTGGTGCATATAGAGTCATTCGCAAAATCAAAGGGCATTTCGGTTGATCTTGTCTATATCAAGGATTTGATAGAAAGGATAATAACCGTTACCAAGATGGTAAATATAAAATAAATAATAAAATAACTGCCGCGGGAAAATTTCCTGCGGTATTTTTTGAATATATATTGAATATTTATGTAATTAATGTTAAGATAAAGAAAAACAAAGAAAAGGTTACATATGCTTACTCTAATACCACCCATAAAAGAATACGAAAAAGAAATATTCGATTTCAAGGATGAAATGCTGTCTTTTGGAGACATAGAATTCAACGGCTGCGGAAGGCTTGAACAATATTCCTCCTTTGAGGAATGGAAGGATCATCTTGACAGCTACGCTGACAGAAACAAAATGGATCCTTCTTGCGGTTTGGTCGAAGGCAGGCAGTATATGCTGTTCGATACCGAAAAAAAGAGAGTGCTCGGTATGGCGAATGTCAGGCATTATCTTAATGATTTCCTTATGAATTTAGGGGGGCATATCGGTTATTCCATACGTCCTACAGAACGCGGTAAGGGTTATGGTACGCTGCAGCTAAAGCTTGCACTTGAAAAACTGAAGGAAATCGGCGTGAACGATGTACTTGTGACCTGCGATGACGATAATACCGCGTCCTATAAAACCATAGAATCCTGCGGCGGTACGCTCGAAAACAAAGTCTATTCAGACAAGTACGGTTGTTTTATCAGAAGATATTGGATTAATCAATAAAGCAATTTGCATTTAAGCCGGGGATGAATCAATCCCCGGCTTTTACGTCCGACAGCAATAAAGATTGACAATTTAAAGCATTCGTGATATTATGAAGCAAACCATACCATATAATGGGAGTAATGTTATGAAAATTAATGCCTACAGCATGATCTATAAAAGAAAATCGGTGAGAAAGTTTGACAAAGCCTTATCATTGACAGAAGATGAGCTTACTGCTATTAAGGAAAAACTCAAAACGCTTGTCCCGTATAACGGTAATATAAAAACGGCGTTTCGTATCGTACCGTCGTCGGCGACCACCTGCAACCGCGACGAATATTGCCTGCTTGCCTACAGCGAAGCGAAGGATGATTATTTATTGAACACAGGCTATATGCT
>SACC01000181.1 GCA_009928745.1 Clostridia bacterium | reverse complement strand
TGTCTTTAATCCGGCAGCGATACCTGCAAGATAGCGCGCCTGATAAATACGACCAAAATAGTTATTCATGTTAATATCATTATTCTTATAGCCAGTGCCATGAGAGAAAATTATGCCTGCGTTAGCTGGCTCGTTAGCAAGGCTAAGCATAGTGTCCTGATAACCAAAGCTTGTACCGAATATTATTTTACAACCCTGCGCGATGCAGTCTTCAACTGCAATTCTTATTGCGGCAGCATCCTGATCGTCTACGTTAAGCTTGCGGATTACCTTGCTGTCGGGAATGCCGAGAGCTATCTGCATACCAACAATACCTTGATCGTGCGCATAAGAATATCCCGAACCGTCAGCGGGGTCACCGATGTGAATGACTCCGATTTTGAAATTGGCGGGTATATTTTCATTGGGAACGATTACGATTTTGTTATCGCTCGTTTTGTCTTCGCCCTCGGGGTTGCAACCCACGAACACCGAAGCCATGGTTAATGCTAATGCAAATACCAAAATTAATGTGATAATTTTTTTCATTCCATATTCCTCCATATTTTTTGCCTTACGGCTTTAATACATATTAGCGTAACACAGTGTAATTACCTGTATTACCAAAAATAATGAGCATAACACTCATTACTCGCGAAAAATTATTCCTTCCTCCGTCATACTGTCAATAATCGCCATTGCTTCGATTCTCAAGCCTAGCGAACGCAGTATATCTCCTCCGCCCTGAAAGCCTTTTTCGATAGCTACACCCGCGCCCACAACCGTTGCGCCGGCAGACTGGGCTAGCTGCACCAGTCCTTTCATCGAAAACCCGTTCGCAAGAAAATCATCTATCAACAGTACCTTGTCGCTTGATGAAAGATATTCTTTTGATACATATATCGTATATTCTTTGTAATGAGTATAGGAAAAAACTTGAGCCGTAAACACATCCTCGCTCATATTGGAAGTTTTGGTCTTTTTTGCATAAAGCATCGGCACATTGAACACTTGAGCTGTTAGACAGGCTAACATTATGCCCGATGTCTCTATTGTAAGTATCTTTGTTACGCCTGAATCTTTGTATAAGCGAAATAATTCTTTAGAAAGCTCTGCTAAAAGAGCGACATCCACCTGATGGTTCAAAAAACTGTCTACCTTCAATACGTTGTTAGGATAAATCTTGCCTGATTGTAAAATTTTTTGCTTAAGTATCTGCATATTAATCTCCTAAACCTTTGTGTTGTTAGTTCAAAATAGTAAAACTATATAGAAAGATTATACAAGAGCGCGGGCGGATAGTCAAGTAAGAAATAATACTAAAATTAAATAAATAATAAATTTAATAAGAGATGATTAAGATTGCATTGGCAAAATAAACAATAATAATTGGAAATGTGTTAAAAGCCATTAATTATTGCTTTTAATTGCATGTTGCTGTTGCTTTTTAATTATAAAACTAGACAATTAATTGCACGGCTAATAGATGTAAAGAATTTAATACTTAATTACAAGGCTTAACAGACATTTATTTGTTAGCCGCTATTAATAACTTTTCTTAAAGACGTCAACTATTGCAATTTCGTTAAAAACCTTATAGTTTTAGGTACCGTGCGGCTGGTTTCAAAATGCTGTTTTATATACGCTTTCGCGCGGTGCAGTTGCTCATCGTTGATGCACTCGCACTCTATCTCATAATCTACAACTCCTAGATATTCATTCTTGTCGAGTTCGAGAGTAAAACCTTCTTTTGTTTCTATCCTTGTGCGCTCTGTTATCAAGCTGCCCTTGCAGCAAAATTGCGTTGCGTCGTTAATATAAATACCAAAAGTCTTCTTTAGATATTCTCCGCTAATCCCGTCGTTAATATGACGCTGCATTTCCTCTAGGCTTATAATTTTGTTCAATTCTTCGGATATAAAAATATCATCGTTTATTTCCTTTTTTATCTTCATCGTCAGCTCATATTCGCTCTTTTTTTGTCTTATCCTCAGCGTTAAATCACTATTCTTTTCTGAAGTAAAAAAATAATAATTAGTCTGGATTATTTTATCCCTACCTTCTACCGCCTTTTCATAAGCCTCTTGGCTAATCAGATATTTAACCTCTTTTTCTAACATAACTACAATTAACCTTACTGTTTATTAATCTTTTTTAAATATCGAATACTTGCTTCTCTAATTTTCTGCTCGGTATGCGCGGTCAATTCGCTTATTTTTGCATAATACTTTCTATCGCCCGCATTCGTCATCGCATTAATAGCTAATGCAAGCAACTTGACAGGTCTCGTGTAGTTGCCTCCGAGTACCTTTTCATATTGCGCAAGCCCCGGTCTGCCAAGAAGCGCGCTTTCAAATAATGTATCCACATTAAGCAGTCCGCTCTCGATTGCGTCGACCATAGCTATCTTTCTATTCGACGGACAGACCAGCTGACAAATATTGCAGCCCCATATATAATTCCCGCACTTTTCCGCCAAAACCTCATCTTCGATATATCCCGAATCCTGCAACTCCCTTATACAGCTTGCGCGGCAAAATTCCTCGCCTATACTGCCCGTAGGACAGGCGTCAGCACATAAACTGCATTGCTCACAAGCTGGATAGTTTTGCTCCATTTGCGGCAGATTCGCACAGTGATCTCCCTTTATCTTCAATACCTCTATAACAAAAAAACTGCCAAATAATTGATGCGTAACAAGGGTATTTTTCAGTCTTTTTACACTACCGGTCATCAGCGCAAGTTCCTTGTAGTACATATCATTATCCAAAAGCAAGTAATTGTTATCTATTAGATATTTTTTTAGCTCAAGCCTTATTCTGTGAATTTTTTGAAATGCAGGATAGTAGTTGTCAATAAAAATTTGATGCGGTCGCGCAATATTAGGATGATACGGCAAAAACATAATAATACAGGTATCACCCTGTATCGTTAAAAAATGCGCTTCGGCACCTGAATTTTCAAGAAAAACTCTGATTTTATCCACTTTGACTCTTTTATTGTATTTTTTCCAGCATATCTTTGCCTTGTCCGCATATCGGACATTCAAAATTGTCGGGTATATTATCGCTTGATAATCTATAATTACACACTGTGCACCGATATATCGGCGAAGTCTCTTCAAGTGTCTGCGCTTCGGATGTCGGAACTTCAATTTTTGTTGCTTCGGGTGTCGGAATTTCAGGAGTAGGCGCTTCAGGTCTAGGAGTAACCACCGTATCCGGCGTTTTGTTATACGAGGATGCTTTAGGAGGCGTCGTGCCTTTCTTTACCTTATGGTAATATGCGTAAGTCATAACATCCTCATCAGATATAACCTCGCAATCCACTACTTCGCCGATAAACATTATATGGCTTCCCAAGTCTTGAGTACTGATTACTTTGGCGCTGAATCTCGCGGCGACATTTTGTGTAAGATAGGGCACCGAATTAAGATCTACAGCTTTTTGAAAATTCGTGAATTTATCTACCGTCTCGCTTGATTTAAAACCAAACTCGCCGATTAACTTCATATCCGCGCTTTCAGTCAACGCAACACCTGCAAAAACACCTGACTTTAATAATGTTTTGCAGGTATAATTCTCTTTATTAATCGCAACCGCAAGCTTTGCGGGAGTAGATGTAACCTGCTCGAGCGTATTGACTACGCACCCGCAATCTTTTCCTTTGTGCGTGGTCGACACGATATATAAACCATATGACAACTTGTAGAATGCTCTGCTATCCATAATAATCTCCTTTTTGCTCTGTCCACATTTTTGCTTCTAACGCCTTGTCTTATTCGCGCCTTCAGCTTTCAACTACGCTATATTATAT
>SACC01000003.1 GCA_009928745.1 Clostridia bacterium | reverse complement strand
TACAACACATATAACATCAATGATATTGCTATTTATGAAGGCATCGTGTACCCCGACAAGGTAGAGGCTGTAAGTTCACCGGTAAGCGATGTACAGGCTTTAGAAAAGCTACGTTATACTGAAGATTTCGAACTTGCAGGTGCTGATGGAGCTTCGTTCATTTCCAGACAGGGACGTTTCTTGTTTGACCGTGAAAGCATAATAAACGGCAGTTTCTCATATGCTGTGGCGGGTATCGCTCCAGGTACATGGGCAGACGGGATAGTGTCGAGTGCAGATAAGATCACGCTTTTACCTGAACAGACATACACAGCTGTTTTCAGATACAGGGTCATCGAATCTACCGGTCCGGAAGGGTTTATGCAGTTTTCGGCAAGGATCCCGGGAAGTGACGGACTCAGCGACAAATATGCACGTTTCAGGAGCGACGGAAGTTATGTTGAAGGCAATGCCAGTTATGATGTTGAATATTGCTACGGCAACCCCGCTGAGGATGGCGCGGTCATAATAGACGGAAGCACCCAAAACACCGCTTTTTCCATAGAGAGGAAAAAAGGAGTTTTGAGCGTCCGAGCTAGAGCATCTTTTGATAATAATAAGGGAAGCTTTTCCTCTTGGGTGAGAACAATTATCGCCCCTATAAAATTAAGCGCGCCTTACGTAACAATATCCGACGCTCTTACTATTAGTTGGAGCGAAGCAAAATATAACTATTACACAACCAAAAAGAACGTTCCCTTATATGTATATGACCTAAATATAAGGGTTGCCGACGAAGATACAACATCTATAAACAACAGTACGCAGTTTAATTCCATTAATATTGCGGAAATAATAGTAAGCCGTCTGGGAAACTATGAATATACCGAAGAAAACTGGGATGACGTTTTTATTACGGTATCGGTTAAGGCGGTAAATTATTCCATACTCGGCTCTGACAAAATAACTGTTGGAGAATATGCTTTTGTCTATAATGTTTATGACGAAAGCGACTACAAATCAGCCGAATATACGGTTACACTCGAAGCTTATCAAAGACTGAAAGCTTCTTTACAAGGATAAATAATAATATGAAAAGAACGGATTTAAGGAACATAGCGATAATCGCGCACGTTGACCATGGTAAAACCACCTTAGTTGACGGTATGCTAAAGCAAGGCGGGGTTTTCAGAGACAATCAAAACGTACCTGTCTGTGTAATGGACAGCAATGATTTGGAAAGAGAGAGGGGTATTACAATCTTAGCAAAAAATACCTCTGCAGTATATAAAGATATAAAAATCAATATTGTAGATACTCCCGGACACGCTGATTTCAGCGGAGAAGTTGAACGTGTCTTAAAAATGATTAACGGTGTAGTTTTGCTGGTTGACGCCTACGAAGGCCCTATGCCGCAAACACGCTTTGTTTTGCAAAAAGCGTTGGAAATGAAGCATAAAATCATTATTTGCATAAACAAAATAGACAAGCCTGACGCGAGATGCGCCGAAGTGCTTGACGAAGTTTATGAACTGCTTTTGGATTTGAACGCAAACGATGAGCAGATTGACAGTCCGATAGTATATTGCAGCGGTAGAGCTGGTACGGCAACGCTTAGTCCCGATGTTCCCGGAACCGATCTTCAACCGCTTTTTGAAACAATAATAAATCATATTGACCCGCCTTACGGCGACGAAAAAGCTCCACTCCAAGTGCTTGTTTCCGCCATAGACTACAATGATTATGTCGGTAGGGTGGCTATCGGTAGAATAGAGCGCGGAATAATGAAGCCAAATACCGAAATTGTCGTGGTTGACCCCAATAACGGCAACACTTATAAGAGTAAGGTAACTAACATTTATCAATTCTCAGGACTTACAAAAACCACTGTAGAATCGGCAATGGTCGGGGACGTGGTTAGTTTTTCCGGTATAGAAAACGTAACCATCGGAGAAACTGTTTGTTCTCCCGAGAAGGTAGAGGCTTTGCCGTTTGTAAAGATAGGAGAACCGACTTTGCAAATGCGCTTTGCGGTAAATGACAGTCCTTTTGCAGGCAAAGAGGGTAAGTTTGTTACTTCCAGACATTTAAGGGCCAGGCTTATGAAAGAGCTGCTCAAAGACGTTTCTTTGAAGGTGACTGACGGAAAATCGACCGATGAATTTATGGTAAGCGGCAGAGGAGAAATACATTTGTCCATACTTATCGAGAATATGCGCAGAGAAGGCTATGAGTTCCAGGTAAGCACACCCAAAGTTATTTATAAGGTAATAGACGGTGTTCTGTGCGAACCTATGGAGAAATTAATTGTAGACGTACCCGATACATGTATCGGCACGGTAATGGAAAATATGGGCAGGCGTCAAGGCGAACTTATTACAATGACACCTATGGGAAGTAGAATAAAAATAGAATTTAAGGTTCCCTCAAGAGCTTTATTGGGATACCGTAGTGACTTTTTGACGGAGACCAGAGGGGAAGGCGTTATGAACAGCATATTTATCGGTTATGAGGCGGTAAAGGGGAATATGCCCAAAAGACCTTATGGCGCTTTGGTCGCTTGGGAGACGGGAGAAGCTGTTACTTACGGACTTTACAACGCGCAAGGCAGAGGCACGTTGTTTATTGACCCGGGTACGCCTGTTTATGCGGGTATGGTGGTAGGTTATTCCCCCAAGCAGGAGGATATTCCCGTTAACGTATGCAAGAAAAAGCACGTTACCAATATGCGCGCTGCCGGAAGTGACGACGCTTTGAGACTGGAAACACCGAGAAAGTTCAGTTTGGAAGAATGTATAGAGTTTATTGAGCAGGACGAAATATTAGAGGTTACTCCAAAGAGCTTGCGCATACGCAAAGCCGTTCTTGACCACTCAGAGCGTATGAGAAGCGCGTCCAGAGAAAAAAATAGTTAATGATTTAGGAGGTATCAAAAAGATGGCAAAAGAAGAAAACAAAAAAGTAGGGCTGCTGAAATACCTTACCTTTGCTCCCGAAAGCAGAACAGACGGAGCGGTTTCCGAGCCCATTCAAACCGGTAGATTCCGCTATTTCGGTTATGTCTTTAAGAGGCGCAACGGATTACTTATGTTTGCCAATATAGCTTTTGTGGTTACCTTATTGCCACTTTTGGCGGTATTTATTGTTATGGCTGTTTTTGGAGCGGAAAAGCTTTCTTATATGCTGGGAAGCATTACTACGCCTCCTTATTTTATGTCAGGAATCGGTTTTGGCTTGTCGTCAACAGCTTCTGTTCTGCAGGCAAAACTTGATATGCTGAATATTTACAGTCTTATGTTCCTTGCTTCGGGAGTGGCTATGCTGTTTGTAAGTATAGGACTTGCGGGAATTATGCCTGTAGCTATGAAATTTATTTGGAATGATTCCTTTGTATGCAAAAAAGATAACTATGGCAATCAGGTTCCACGGGTGATGGTGGAGTTTTTTAAGGGAATAAAAAAATACTGGTGGCAAATGCTTATTATGGGCGCGCTTATGGGTATTTTCCTTGCAGGCGCGGGCAACGCTTACGTCTACTTTTTGGGTAGACTTTGGCAAGGCTTGGCGGGCGCGGGAGAGTGGATTTTAATAATATTTGTATCCATTGCTACTCTTTTGTTCCTAATGTTTACCGTCTATATGTTGCCCATGATAGTATCTTACGATATTCCCTTTATGCAGAAGGTAAAAAACTCTTTACTTTTGATGCTTCAGATGTTTTTACAGACGCTGTTTGTTGTAGCTTTTCTTGCGGCGCCTTTTGTGATTGTTGCATTAACAGACGGCTTCATTAACGTAATATTGGTTGCGCTTTTGATTGTTTACGGGGGAGTTGTTTATAGCCTAATACTTAGCAATCTTCTCCAGTATTATTCCGAGAAAATAATAGTGCCGGTTTATCAGGCAAGGTTTTCAAAAGCCCGTCCGAAAAGCAAAAAGAAAAAATAAAAAAATTAGGGCGATAAGCCCTTTTTTGTTGTTGCGTATAAATACGGGCGGTTTACGCGCGTATTTATATATATTTTTATTTGTAAAATTTATTTGCTTGTTGACTATAAAGCTATATTATAATATAATATAGTAGAAGAACTGTTATCGGGGAGGCTTGCAATGAAAATAAAACAAAATAAGGTAGACGTTTTTAAGTTTGTCGTTGCTTTTGGCATACTGCTATGCTTGGCGTCGATTATTGTATTTTGCGGCCAAAACATAGGTTTAAGTTCAAACGAAGCCAAAGCAGCTGATGAACCATTGCCGCCACTATATATAGGCTATTCTGTTCCAGATACGGAACTAAAATTTAACCAGATGTCCAGCAAATATATTCAGGAATCTTTTTATAACGAGGATACCGGTTCCATGGATATTAAAAAGTATTACAAAATACCCTATTCCGAAGGCGGGACAAAATGGTATCAAGCAATATTGACGGATTTAAGCATAAATATAGATTTTTCTTATAATGCTAGATATGAAGATTCCAATGGTGAAATAGTTTCCGATATACAGAACCAACCCTTTAAGGTAAACGTAACGCCAAGCCAAGGAGCGGCAAATTCCATATACGCTTACTTGATATCTTTCCAAGTTACCGGTAAAAAGTGGCACGGTGAAGATTATAACGGCAATGCTTCGGATTTGCTGGAAGCAGGCGTTTATAAAATTACTGGGATGACCTTGGGCTGTTACGTCGGTACAATGTGCGAAGCGCATTACGCCTTAAAAAACGTTGAATCCCCTCAAGTGCCTTTAACCGGCGATGGTTCTGCGCCTTATTTGACAGAAACTTCTGTAGTGTTTTCTTCGCCAATTGATATATTGGTCACAGCCAATCTGGAATTAGATTCCGCACAAAGCAGTTTAATAGGTTTAACAAATAATTTGAATATACCTGCCGAAAACAGAAGTTATGGCAGTGCGGAAGATTTACGTAATTTAGTAAAGCTGCATAGCCAAACTTTGCCCTCCGGAAACAATTTCTTTACTTATTCTTCAAAAATAGGCAGCTATAATATATCCAACGGCGACGTAAAGTTTTTCAAGCCCTTTATAAATACAGGCATAGGCAACATTACCGAGCAAACAACTAATTTGCAAGGGTCTTATCCCAACACCACATTAATAGGACTTTCAAGTCTTTTAACTGTGGAGTGGAATACCGGTATTTATGGCGGAGAAAATAATGACGAACTGATTTTGACCAAGATCCCCTCAAATGAACCAATCAACAAGGCCGGTAAGTATTATTTAAGAATAACCCCTAGTTATATTTTTGACATTGGCTATAAGCCATTGACTATCGTTCTTAGCGGGACAGGAAATGAATATTGTCAAGAGTTTAATATAGAAAAAAAGAAGCTTAATGTCGATCTTGTGCAAAATATAGGCGTTACGCTCAGATTTACCAAAGAGTATGATCAAGACACTTCAGCGGCTTCGCTCTTCCAAAACCAGAATTTAAGCGATACTGTTTGGTCATCAATCGGCGGTCTTGACCAGGATTATGCCGTTCTCGAGTCTATTCTATCGGGGGGAATGCTTTTTAGTTTTGCTAACTCATTTTTTAGTTCAGCGAATATAGGAATAAGAAATGTAACGATGTATATTAGCGTTATTAATCTATCACCAAGCGATACGCAGTTTGGCAACCCTGTTACTATTATGAATGTACTCAATAATTATGTAGGTATGCCGGGCAGAATTGTGTCAGAAGAATTTACGCCATATACTTCGGAGGTAGATACTAACGGATATATTAGATATCCCTTAACAGGATTTACTTTCCGCATTGTGCCGCCCGGAGTCGGTATTTATTTTGACTCTATGGAATTCAGCGGGTCATTTGATTACGGTGACTATTTGTTTCCCAGCGAATTTTCTTATCAAAGATACACAGGCGGAGTTTATTATAACAGCATAAAAGCAACAAATACCGTAATTAATCAGCTTAACGGTTTATTGAATGTTAACAATCTGCCCAGCTGGCAGTTATCTGTCCTTGCAGACAGTACCAAGATGAAAACCGATGCGGCAAAAAACACAGTGTATATAATACCCAAGGTAGGAAGAAAATTATTGCCTGAGGATACTCAACATATCAAAGTTTTTACAGATATTAATGGGCAGGATTATTACGCTTATTCCGGACGTCTTTACGCGGCGAACGATTATTATATTTATTTTGACATTTACGCTTATTTTTCTACAGGCAATAATGTACAAGTAATGCAAAATTCCGACTACAGCTTCAGCATCCCGAAAGAATTCGGCTCAAGCGAAGCTACGATTACGCTATATACAGACGCATTACTTAACTTGCGTATTCTAAGAAGGGAAATACTTATTACCGTAAACGAATGTGTTGTGGAAAAGAACTATGACGGCAATAAGAACCTTACCGCTTTCTCGGCTTCTCCGAGCAATATTATTGCATCAGACGCAGTAATGGTGGAGCTTGGGTATAATGCGCAATACAACAGCGCCGGCGTCGGTAACAATATACCTTTAAGTATCAACTATTTTCTCAAGGCAAGACCTGGGTTTGAAGATCAGGATTTGGATAATTTGATACTTAGCTATAATATAAATACCATAAATTATACTAATAACAGCGGTGTATCTGATATAACTAAAGGAAAGATTAATCCGCTACCCTTACAGATTAAGTTTGTAAGAACTAATTATAGCAGAAAGTATAATCAAGCGCTGTTTGTAGTAGTAAGAGTTGCTACGGCAGGTACAGCCAAATTCTCAGGAGTTGTCCTTCCTAAGGATTTGTATTATTATTACGGAAGTTCTGTTGATGAGGCATATAACGGACTAAACGGCTATTGCTATGAAGACGAGCTTAGCGCATTCGGCATTGATAATTACGTACTTGTGGAAATAAGCGGGTTTATGCAGGGTGAAGGTTTCCGTTGGGACGAAACAAACACTGCGCTAAGAAGCTTTATGACCGATATGAGCTCAGACGAGCATAGTGAAATAGTATTAAATACTTCGGGATTGTTTAGCTGGTACGATACCGTAAAAAATGTAGAAATTAACAAAACTACTAATGCCAGCACATCGGAAAGCGACTTATATCGTTTGGAATTTAGCGACGGATTAAATATTGCGCCAAACTATGTATTTAATCCAGCCAATCCTCAATATGGCTATCTTTTCATTGAAAAGCTTACTCCCGATGCCGATGTAATTATTGTTGAGGGAGAAAACGCAAATAACTATATGGAATATACCGGAACATCCAATATAGACAGAATAATACAAACGGGAAAAGTAAAATACAATAACCACAAAGAATATTTGGAAATAACCGAAGAGCCAAGCGAGCTTATCAGCGTTATTGACTTTACATTCAGTTGTACGGACCCCGAGCACGACCATTCAATTTTCAATTTATCCCATCCAGGCGTCGTAAATCTAACTTTGTCGGGAGTTTATACCTTGATAATTTCTTTGCCGGCAACAACCAACTATCTTCCTGTTTCTATGGAGTTTGAGCTTACTGTTCACGCCAAGATAGTGAACGTATATCTGACCAAAGCAGTTAGAGTTTATGGAGAAAGCGAGGTTGTTTATGACATTAACAATCCCAAATATATTACCGATATTGACCAATACAGATATATGATTGATTCCGAAAGCGGAAATATAGTGGAAGAAAACGGCAACGTAGTTTATATCTATAATGAAAACGGCGAAATAGTGGAAGGTAATTTTGTATTGTATCAAGGGTTGATTTCCGGTGATTATTTTGGCAGCGACGCAAGCGTAGATACTTTAGCTTCGGTAAGCGTTAATCCGGGTACAACAAATGCAGGCATATTTACTTCTGCAATAGAGGTAAGCGGAGCATGTAAACACAACTACACCTTCAACTACTATCCCACTACCTTATATGTTTTACGGAAAGAGCTGTCTATTCAGGCTGACCCCGTTCAAGAAAAAGCATATACGGGTTATGAAATGCACCCTAATTATACCATTATCGGAGGAACGGGCGATCTTGCAATGTATAAAATAGGCAGGGTTATTGACGGCGAGGAAATATACGACGAAGTAGAGGACGAAACAGATACCAGCATTGTGGAAGTTGGTATTTATATAATAAAAGTATATGCAAAACCCAGATCTGACGATGAAGTGAACTATAAAATGAGCGACGAACGACTTCAGATTATTTTTACCATTCTTGAGCAGGAGGTTGTTTTAATTGCTGAAAATATTTCCGAGGCAAAGGAATATGACGGAGAATATTATGATTTGGGCAGTTTCAATCAATACTTTACAGGTACGACTGCTGTCGCCCAATATAGTTGGGGTTATGTATTTATTTCATACGCGGTAAAGGCAGGAGGCTTGACTGTATACCAAGCGTTAGATGCTTTGGGTAATCCTCTTTATTTGAAGGATAGCTACAATAATATAATAAAAGACGGTCTCGGTAACGATGTTCCGCTATGGGATTTAAGTAACAGCGGTGAATACACTTTGACAGTAACAGCAATTATTACAAATTCCACAAATACGTATTTTTCCGATGGTGAAGGCGGGAAGATATATACATGTGAGTTTAGCATAAGTTTGGAGATAACCAAGTCTACTAAACTTGATTTTATCATAACTACCTCTGAAGGAGTAAATTCCATAACCCCTTCTATTAGTTATGATGCCGCTTATGAGCTTGTATACAACGGTAGCGAGGCAGTATTCAACTACTTGCTATTTGCCGGCGGAATGGATTGTTCGGCAGGAGAAATACCTGTTACCTCGGCAATTGAAGGTATTTTGTATTCCTACAATAACAATATATATGTTTTCGGCGCGCCTGAGTACAACCACAATGACGCAAGCAGTATACCTAACAAAATAAGCAGTATATCCTATAATAATATATTAAATAGGCGTAAGCTCTTAAATGTAGGGTCCTATCAAATAAAATTCTTCATTAACAGCGAGGGCAGCAGCAATTATAATGCAAATTACACCAGCTTGGAATTCATTTATGAGCTAATAGTTGTACCGGCTAAGCTAACAGTTTATATTGACTTTGAAGAAGGTTATGGACCATACAAAATTTATGGGCAGGATAACGCAATGGTTGAGGAGCACGTAATTTATCGCTACAGTGGTTGGATAGGTGATGAGGGCGATGACCTTGACATTTTAGGTCAAATTATTCCTCCAACCATTGATTGGTCAGACGTAGGAGATAATCCTGTTGCCGGCGATCACTATTTTATCAAACCTATCGGCGGAACAGCTCCTTCTAATTATATATTTGACGACACAAGTCCGTCAATCTCTTTTGTAGTGAAGAAAGCCGAAAGCTGGATTATTGTATATGGCTTTTATAATGCAGAAAATCAAACTTACAGCGACTATAGTGTATATTCGGGGGAAAAACAACAACCTAACGTAATCAGAATGGCGGGAACTAATCCTATTGATACCGAGGTTGAAGCTATTGGAGAAGACGGAATAAAAATAGTTTTGGAAGGCGGGTTTATAGGCCAAAATAAAAACAATATTTTGCCTAAGGATATAGATACCTCGGTAAATATGTGTCAAGATACCGGCAAATACGTATTTTCTATCTCTGTAATTGCCAGTACAAACTACAACGCCGTGCCAAAGGCTTATTTTTATTACGAAATAGTTAAGGCAGAACTTGACATGGTCTTTGTTATGCAGGAATTTGACGGAGAAAATTACACAGTAACCGAAGTAAGAGGATATTCTTCCAAGGTATATGACGGGGATAATAGCGATTATCCGACCTTTACTATTCAGTACAAGGGCTTTGTCGGAGAAGACGACACCGTCAATTCTTACAAAAACGTGCTAAAAGTCATGCATATTAATCAGCTTGTTTATGTTATTGTCGGTGAAAAAATGTATCAGACCTTTGAAAAGAATTTTGTTTCGGTATCCGACGGTCAGGGTAAGTATATACGAGATGCCTTAGGCAACTATATTATGCTATACGAAGAGGGTAATTATATTAAGGACTCGGCCGGTAATTATATTTCGGTAACGTCAATTAAAGGCAACTATTATAAGGACGGAGAGGACTATAAATATATTAACGGCACGCATATCAAGGATTATGACAACGATTATTTGTATAAGGAAACAATACAAGGAAGATATATTCTTGACGAAAACGATACCTTTGTATTGATTAACGAAGTGCAGGGTAAATATGTACTGGATACTGTTTATGGTAACTATATAGATATTAACGATACTTATATGCTTACAGAAAATAATGTATACGTTAACATTAATGATTTGGTAGCGGTTTACTATAAGGATGAAAGCGGCAGCTTTATTAAAGTATCCGAAGCAGTAGGCAATTATATAAGGGATATAGATGGAAATTATATAAACATTGCCTTAGCGCAAGGCAATTACACCAAAAACGAAGCAGACGAGTTTGTGCAGGTAGCCTCAGGCGAAGGAGAATATATTCTTGACGAGGATGGCAACTATTTACTTGTAGCGTCATTAGAGGGTAAATACGTTAGGAATTATGAAGGGCAATACTTTGATCTAGCTAGCTTGACGGCAGTATATGTTAAAGATAAAGACGGAAGATATTTTGTATTGAGTGATTTGGCGGTATGTCCGTTTATAAAGAACGAAGGCGGCAATTATGTCAGAGCCAGCTATCTAACCGACTTAAGCGACAAAACTATTTTGTTTGCGAGGGATGTTGACGGTCATTATATTGATTGTGCAAATATAATAGGCACACATATTTTAAGCGAAGATAACGAGTATATTAAGGTTAGAACATATCAAGGTAATCTGCTCACCTTCTTTGCGCCATATGTTCAAGATGAAAACGGCGATTTCCAAAATTTTGCGGATTTATCTCCTAATTATATCAAAGACGTAGACGGCAATTATTATGCCGTAGCGGATGTGGAATTGCAATATATACGCAATTCTGTCGGTGATTATCTGAAGGTTAGCGAAAACTTAGGAGAAAATATCAAGGATGAGAACGGCGCCCAATATATTGTCACCGAAAATGATGCAAAATATTTCTGTGACGAAAACGGTTTGTTCCTTACAAGGGAAGAATTGCGCGGTGTTTATTTCAAAGAGTTTGGAGGCGGATATATAAAGCTTTACGGCGATTATATTAGGCTTGAGAATTTTGATTATGTCAAGGTGGAACAAGCAGTAGCTAACTATGTTAAGGACAGTAATGGCAATTTTATAAAAATAAAGGACGAAAGCGGCAATGTTCTTAACGGTGTGTTCGGCAATTATATAATAAATGCTGCAGGAGAATACGCTGCCGTAGGAGAGGGATTAGGTACTCATATTTTGGATGAAAATGGAAAGTTTGTTCGAGTTAACGCAAACTATAATCTAAACTATGACGGAATAGAAAAATTAGGACTGGTCAATCCCGTTTATGAAATCTTTGATGAAAGCGGAGCTATTTTACCTGTCAACGTTAATATTTATAATATAAGGATGGCAAAAGCAAGCGCCTATGGATATTCCAAAAACTATAATATCAACGTGCAATATGACCAAGTTAACGAGCAGATATTTTATCCCGAGTTGGAAATAACCAAGAGGCCTATTGATGTAACTTACTCTAACACTATGGTTACAAAAACATATGATGGTTATACGCGTATTCCCGATGGCGCTGTAACTAACAGTAATTATTTGTTTAAGAAGGTAATGGTTGAAGGAGTAGAAATAGAAAACAGCGGTCTTATTGAAGGGGACATAGTTAATTTACGTTATAACTCTTCACTAAGCAGCTTTATAAGGAAGGACGTCTTTGATATTGACGGATCTCCTACTCAGAACTACGTTAAGCTATATGGCTATAATATTGACAACAGCAACTATGTTTTGCAGGCTAGCGAAATCTTAACAGATGACAACGGTATGTATATTAGGCTTCTTGCAAATATCACTCCGGCATCGGCGAATATTAGATTTATTGATGAAAACGGAAAGAACATTACTAACAGATTAGAGCTTGTTTATGATGCGGAAAGTCACGCTGTTAATGCAGTAGTACAGGGTGTAAAGCTGGACGACAGTAGCTATGAAACCATTAGCTATTCTATAAAATACTTCTGCGCAAACAGCAATTATGACAGCTTCGACCCGCCTATGAACGCGGAAACATATATCGTTACGCTAACCATTAATGAACTAAACTATGTTTCTACCCAAAAGATAGTGGATTTGGTTATTCATAAAGCCACAGTAGATATTGTGTTCGGCGGAGATATAATAGGAACATACGGGTCGATAGTTAGGGGACTTAGCGCTGAGGCAAGAGGAGTGGGCGGTTATTCGCAAATTTTGCAGGTATTGTATTATGATAACAACGGTAAAAATATACCCGATATAACCGCAGCAGATGCAGGAGCTTATGAGGCAATCGCTACCCATCAGGAAAGCACTAACTTCAGGCTGAGCAGCGAGACTGAAAGCTTTACTGTTAAGCGCCGTGATATGAGCCTATATTATGGACTTAGAGCAAGTTATAGCTATAGCGGAAATCCTGTTAGCCCCGATGTTTACTTTATGTATAACGGCATAAAGCAGATACCGAAATTAATGTTTGAATTTAAGAGCGGAAACAGCTTTGTTCCCTATAACTATGGAGAAAGCGCCGTTTCTTCGAACTATCCGAAAGATGCTGGAACTTATAGGGTAAAAGCAATAAACGATTTGCAAAACTTTAATATCGTGGACAATTATTGGACGGAATTTAATATTAATCCGATTAATTTGATTGTGGGCGTGGCTGATACAACTGTGCTAAGCAATTCGGGCTTTGGATTTAGCTATGTGTTTGAGGGAGCGATAAGCGGCGAAAGCGCTTCCGTGATATTTACCAAGGAACCGTCGTTTAGATATTATTCGGCTTCTGACAACTCTTTGCTTGCCGAAAGACCGACAAATGCAGGACTATATAGGGTAGAGGCTTATGGCGCAGAATCAAATAACTATATATTGTCATATAGATTCGGTATGCTCGCTATTAATAATTCTAAGCTGTTTGTGGGAGACAACACCGAAACCGGAAGGATAGTAGTAGACGGTTCTTTTGCCGCCGATATAACATTATTAACGAGGGAAATAAACAATGCCAATTACTCCACATATATTACAAGCTTTGATGTATTTAAGCTGTCTAACCCCGATTATTCAGCATATAACATAGCCAAAATATTCTATTTAAGCCTAAGTGACGGCTCGGTAAAATCGGCAGATAACGGCGAATTGTTTATAAAACTATACGTGCCGGAATTGTTTAATACTACCGCAGTTGCTAATGCTAAGGAAAATAGCAAAATCAATCTGGCGGACGATGAAAAATATAGTATAGCGCATATAAATTCCCAAGGAGAGATAGAGATACTTGAGGCATACAGAGACGGAGATTATTTGTGCTTTTATAGCAGTAGTTTAGAAGTATTCTGTATTCTTACTACAGACACAATATCTTCGGGCAAAAATGACGATTGGATATTGTATGTAAGTATTTCCATAGGAGTGGTACTTGTAGCTGTAGCGCTTATTATGGTACGGAAGAGGGCATAATGAATTTTATCAATAAGAATTTACGTAGAACAATTATTTTCATTATTATGTTTTTTGTAGCGATAGCGGCGAGCCTTTCTTATGGGGGTCAAGCCGCTTATGCTGTCGGACAAATTAACTTTGAAGTATTGCAGGTAGGCGCGGTATATTATAACGATGTTAATTATATTTCAAGCGGCAGCTTTGCCGATTTGTCAAGCGAGGAGGGACTGCAAAACGCTTTATACGACTCTATGATATTTAAGGCTGACGGAGTAGAAGTAAACGTAAACAGCTCAAATATTACTTTCGTAGGCATTTCAGAACTAATTGTTCCCAAAACCTACAACGTCAATTTGAACATAATGTACGGCGGAACAAATTACGAAAAAAGCATCGCAATAGTTATTCAAAAACCAAAACTTTATGTGGGGGTAAAAATCAACGGGGAGACTTTAGTTACCATTGATGAAGGGGTTTCTTACACTACTGAAGTGACCTACAGCGGTTTTGTTGGAAACGATACAATAGATGTGTTAGAGATACCCGCAATAATATATTTGGAACCCAAAAGACCGGTTTCAAACTATACAATTGTTGCCAGTGGAGCAAAAAGCAATCTTTATGAGTTCGTTTATGTGGGAGCCGTTATTAATATAATAAGTAAGCCGCTTACCAGCATTGCTTCCTCGGATAAAACGTCGCTTATAATAGGCGGAGAGTTTAGCCCGTATTGTGAACTAGACTATGTTAACGTAGGCATATCGCCGACGAGCTCCATTTATGTAACAATCAAGCAGAACTTAGATAGGTATTATGCAAGCTCAGGTATTTATAACGAATATAAAGAAACCGAAGCCTATTCTATTAACTTATTAATTGATGGAATAAAGGAAGAAAACCAAGCCGCAGAAATCAAAGTTAAGCTTGCCGAAAAGAATAAAGGCAAAGAAAAATATTTAGTAACGGCATTTTATAACAATGGTATGCACGAAGTTCTTACCGCACGGGAAGAAAACGGATATTTATTGTTTTCGGCGGCTGATTTAGGCAATTTTGTGGTATTTACCCCTATTGAAGGCATGAGCACTACCGTACTTATAGCTATTTGTATCGGCATAGTCGGCGGTTTCATTTTGATTATATTTTTGATAGCGATTTTCCGTAGAAAGTATTGATTATACTCCTCGCGTGTGCTATAATATATTATATATATATTATATAGCTATAGTTATGCCCTTTTGACGGGCGGAGGTCGCATGAAGAGAAAAATACTTTTTACAATACTCACCGTAGTACTGATAGTTCTTTGCGGACTGTCTTTTTCCGGGTGTAGTGAAGAGAATGCTCCTGTAGAAAGTATTGTTGTGACCAAGCTTCCCAAACTGGAATATTATCGCGGAGACATCTTTGATATAGGTTCTGCCGAAATAACGGTTTATTACGAAAACGGCAAATCAAAAGTTGTTCCTCTAAATCTTAGTATGATATCCGAGTATGACGCCGATTATGTAGGCGAGCAAATTTTGACAATAAAATACGACGATAATACCGCTTATATAAAAGTTAATGTAGCGGAAACACCTATATATAAAATCGAAGTTGTAGAAGGCGACTATAAAGATGAATATGTTCAAGACCAAATTTTGGACCTTAATAATCTGAAAATAAGAGCTACATACAGCAACGGTTTTTCCGAAGTTATTGATGTAACGGCTTCTATGGTGAGCGGATTCGATTCTTTAACCATCGGAGAAAAACAGCTGGTCATAACATATAAAGGCAAAAGTGTAAATCATAATATTAAAGTAGTCAGAAAGTCTATCAGTAAAGTTTCTTTAGAGGCTCCGGCAAAAATAAACTATGTTGTAGGGGATACCGTTGACTTTACCGGCGGGAAATTTTTTATAGCTTACAACAACAACACCCAAGAATATATAAATATTAGCGATATTTTGGACAATCCCAAGTTCAGCGTAAAAATCGACGGCGTTTCCACCAACGTTTTTGCTCAAGCCGGCTTGCTTAGATATGTTTATGTATATTATGAGAATTATGAATGTCTTTACGGTGTTACCGTTTCTGAGCTGAAAGCGAAAAAAATAGAGCTTGTTACTCATCCTATCAGTCCAGTTGTCAGCTTTGCTACGGTAAACATTGGCGGAGGCTATATAAATATTGCTTATAGTGACGGCACAACAAGGACAGTAGCGGCAACCCCTGCCAACCTCAGCGACTATTGGAGGCTTTATGATATCGTCGATATGAGTGCGGGTAGTATAAAAATTAGTTACAACAACAATACTAGCGAAATTATAAGCGCCGACGACAGCCGCTTGCAAATACTATGGAAGGAATTTGACAATACAAAGTTAGGCGTTTATGAAATTACCTTTGTTTTTGAGGAATTGCAGCTTAATTATGATATAGAGGTTATTGATGCAAGGGAGTCGGAAATAATTGTTTATCGCCCCGATACCAACATTTATCAGGACAGCGGCAATATCGATATAACGGCTTGGGAATACGCAATAAAACTTACCAACGGCAGATATCGCGCATTTGACAGCGTAGGCTCCATAAAGACTAATATACCTTTATCTATGATAAAAAGCGGCACAAACCCCGACTTTAGTACCTCTACTCCCGGGAGCAGAACCTATGTGCTGGAATATCGCAGTATGGATAATAGCATTGTTTTGCAAAAGGAAATTAATTTTGAGGTAGTTGCAAAGGAAATTTCTTCTGTGGCGGAATTTACTACGCCGACGGTAAAAGTTTTCTGCGTAGGAGATATTGTTGATATAACAGGCGGAAAAATAAAACTTATCTACAATGACGGAAGCATAACTAATTGGATTGATGTTACCAGTGATATGCTGGTATTGGATAGTTCACTTTTGACCGATGCCGAGGCAGAAAGCGTGGAAGTAGAACTTGTTTACACAGATAATTATTATCAATCGGCAATAACCTTTAGCTACCAAATCAGCGTAGTAAGGAAGGCAACGCAAATAGAATTTATGCAAGCTTCCTCAGTTGGACTAAAACAAAATTATATTTTGGGAGAAGAGTTCGACAGCGAAAATCTTGTTGTAAGGGTTACTTTTGATAATGGAGTGCAAACTACAATAATAGATTTTTCCGGTGTAGAGTGGGCTTTTTCCGATACGCAATTCAATCAAGTAGGTAGTTTTAACGTTAAATTATATTACGGCGATATTAATAATTCGGTATTGTTTGTAAATATTCCAGTGACGGTAACCAATAATATTGTCAGCATAACAAAAGATAACGGCTTTAACAACTTAGGACAGGTACTTGAAGGTCTAAATCTTTCTATCGGAGAAAATGCTTATCTTGTTGCTGCAAGGCAGAACGGCGCTGAAGAGAGAATAAAGGTCTTATCCGCTATGACAAACTACAACAAGTCGGATAATACTTTGGGAGTTAGAGAGGTTGTTATAACATACGAAAGCTTTACGGTATTAACTACTGTGGAAGTTTTGCCTAGGTCGCTAACACAATTTTCTATTACTCAAAATCCGGATAAGGTTAATTATATTTATACCGACGCAGCGCTGAGTTATGTAGGCATGAAGTTGTATTTTGCTTTTGATAATAATACCTCTGCTACCATAAACGGACAAGCGATAAATAGCATTATAACCGAAGATTCCGACGAAATTAACACAGTTTATAGCCTAACAATCGGTAGTAATAATTATAAGCTGTCGGTTACTAATTTGAATAGCGACCTTGACGTCAACCGTTATTTACAGCAAGAAATAACTGTAGCCGTATTATCAATGGATAATACCTTGTTACTTTCCGATACCTTTGAAGTTATTTGCTTTGAGAAGCTGATTACCTCTATTAATTTTGAGCTAACCGACTCAACAGAGCAGAGCTTCACCCTAAAGGAAGGCGAGGAGCTCGCATTCCCGTCGAACGCAGTAATAAACGTTATTTATGCGGATAGCACTGCAGAAACGGTTAGCCTTAGCTCTTTGTTAATTAATACCGATTATACCGCAAGCGGTTACAACAAAAATATTGCGGGAAGCCAAACGGTAACCATTACTTATTTATTTAGTACTTGCACTTTTACCGTAAAAACAAGAGCGAAAATACTAGAAAGCATCATAGTTAATCCCTCGCAAATTAACATTATCGAGGGTATGCCGATTAGTTCTGATGACGTATCAATAAAACTACATTTCGTCGATGCGGATAATATTGAGTTCTCCACGCCGATGTATATCAACGTAGAATTAAACAGCGTAAACAGTACCTATAACAAAAATGACGTTGTCAACTTCTACTTACAGGACGACCAAGGACATTGGTACTATGAGGCGGTATACGACTTCTCATACACCTATACATATTACAATATCAGCACTACTCAAACAGAATCAATAACAAAAACAGCCGAAGTCTTGATAAGAATTAACCGCAAGTCAATGACAAGTATAAGCATGTGCACCTTCCCTAAGCAGATATATATAGAAGACATAGAGGGACAGCCTTCTTCTACTTTGGACCTGACTAACGGTTCTGTTTTGATCACCTACAACAACGGAACCAATTTACAAATTGATTTGGCTAATGCCAACTTGACCATACTCAACAATGAGTTTGACACTTCGGAAATAAATAACGGCAGCGAGAAAAATCAAAAGATAACAATAAGCTATACCGAAAACAATATAACAATGACGACATATTATTATATTGTGGTAAAGGATAGACGTTATTTGACGGTTGACTATCAAGATAATCCTACAAACAATACTTATTTGTTTGAATACGGCACAGGAGAGAGCGCTAGACCTAATTTTTATCTCAACGGGTATTTAGTTTATAACGGTTTAAGAACGGTACTTGCCGACAATTCCGATATCGATGAAATAGAGGGCTTTAGCTTGTATTATATTGATTCCGACTTAAACGTCAGTGAAGAGTGGCCGAAAAACGTCGGAGTTTATACTTTGGCTATTGAGTTTGACGGCAATGCAATCAATAATCCCTTTATTGACATTTCAAGGAAGATAGAAATTTATCCAAAATCCATTGTAGTAAGAGCTGTCGGCAGGGATATTACTTACGGTCAAAAATATTATGATGAAAATACAGTTTATTCTTGGTACGTACAAGGCTACCACAGGAATGGCAGTGTAATAACGTACACCGACAATCCCTTGCTATACGGAGAAACGCAAGATATGGTTGCCGAAATAACCTTTGGCATAACAACCAAGAGCGCGCAAAACGTCAGCTTTTTCGAAGGCAATGACGTTGATGGCGATTTCACCGTTGTCTCGGCTGCTATCGGCACATACAATCTTAATCCCGTGTTGGTAACAAAACTGTCAAATAACTATAAAATTGAAGAGTATAAGGC
>SACC01000180.1 GCA_009928745.1 Clostridia bacterium | reverse complement strand
TCTAGATAGATGACCACTTAATACAGAACTCGGCTTATAGACTAGACTCAAAAAAAGGGAGCATCCGCTCCTTTTTTTTAACTCATATTTTCGTGTACATTGCGAGTTTTTGGATGTTTTGCTTAGGTCGTGTACCATAAAGCACACTCCAGTCAGTCACAACACACGAAGAACCGCTCCACTCTCGCAATCTACATCAAAATTCCGCGTTAAAAAGAGTTTATAAGGATTTACATTGTTAAATATAATCATTTGAAAACTTTATAAAGGCATATGCGTTATATGTGAGGTTATTATCTTCAAATTAATATTAAGTAATTAAAACCCCCATTTTGAGCGTGTTGCGCTCAAAATCAAGCCCCCTTTTGCTCGCTGTCGCTCGGGCTACGCCCAAAGGGTGAGTTTTGCTTAAGGTATTAATATGTGGTAAAAAATCACACTAGCATTAATAAAATCTGCTGTATTACCTAAGATCCAAATCGTTGGAGACCATATATTCCTTCAACTTCTGCAAAGCCTTCTTTTCAATGCGCGAAATATACGAACGCGAAATGCTGAATTTTTTTGCTATCTCTCTTTGAGGCAACACATCTAGTTCTTTGAGACCGTAGCGCATACAGATTATTTTGTATTCGCGCTCCGAAAGCACCTTTTCTATTATCTCAAGAAGCTTTTCTTTTACGCATTGCTTCTCCACTTTCATCGCGACATTATCATCATTATATAGCGTATCAATAAGTGTGATCTCGTTGCCTTCCTTATCAATCCCGATTGTCTGGTAGAGTGATACGCACGCCTGATTCTTTTTGTTGGCGCGGATTGTCATCAGGATTTCGTTATCTATACATTTTGCAGCATAGGTAGAAAATTGCGTTCCCTTATCGTATTGGAATGTGTCAATAGCTTTTAACAGCCCAATCGCGCCCACAGATATCAAATCGTCAGAGTCCATAATACCTACATATTTTTTGGCAATATGCACTACAAGGCGCATATTATGCGTTACAAGGGTATTGCGCGCATCCCTGTCTCCTTCCTTTGCCAGCTTAAAGTATTCTGCTTCCTTTGCTTTGCTTAACGGCTTGGGAAATCCGTTTTCTTCCACATAAGAGGTCATAAAAAATGCGCTGGACAACAGTGCTAACAACCCTTCAAATATCATAACAAAACCCCCTTTGAGAAGTATTATTATATATTCCAGCATAAGCGAAATATTGCGTGTCCAACTATTTTTTTATTTATAAAACATCTGAAATTATAAAATCAGCTAAATTATATGGAAATTAATAACTAATGATATCTTATTATATTATGTAAGTTATATATTTAATTACTAGACTGATTTAATACCAAATTACCTTATTCTATGGATTTTCTATATGCTTATTTATTTAGATATATAAAAAATACTAACAAATTCGATGCCAAATTTGCAAGTATTTAGCTGCAATTTTTGTGTTATTACGGTGGTTTATCTCGTCGTTGACGTACTGATAAAATTAATTAGATTTCTATATTCTTATTGTTAAGATAGGATAAAAAGCTGCTATTATCCAGCTTAAATACTAATTTATAAGCTGTTAGCTGCTGTTTTTTGGTGTTATTACGGCGGTTTATCTCGTCATTGCCGTACTTGCCGTCACCGATAATAAAATGTCCGTAATGCGCTAGCTGCGCTCTTATCTGGTGCGTTTTGCCTCCGCTGATTCTTACCTCTAACTGCGTGGTTTCGCCTTCGTAGGAAAGTGTTTTTATATATGCTTCAACATAATCAGCGCCCTCAACCGGTTTGTCGTATACCTTAACCATACCTTTTGCGCTGTCCTTTTTTAAGTACCCCTGCAAAATCTTTTCCTTATCCTTAACTTTGCCGTTGACTTTGGCATAATAATACTTGTCAATTTTCTCATCTTTCATTGCCTGACGCAGCTCGTTATACGCTTTTTTATTGCGTGAAAACATCAATAATCCTTCAGTATTGGTGTCCAATCTGTGCATAAGTTCGCAGTTGTCGCCGTACTTATATTTCATCAATCCTTCGAATGAGTAATCACCGTCAGAAATCATACCTTTGTTCTTAAAGACTACTAAAATGTTATCGTCCGAATATATCTCGCGCACGCTAATCTGAGAGGGCTGATAATATAATTCGAGGCTGTCACCGTCTTTAATAAGAATGTCTGACGACACTCTTTTGCCGTTGACAAAAACATCCTTTTTTCTTAAAAGTTTCATTAATTCGTTATATTGAAGGTCGCAAAAAAGACTCTGCAATACCTTAGTTAAGCTCTGTTCCTTGCCCTTGTAGGCGCGCTTAAAGTAATCAGTCATTATTTCTTTTAGATAAAAGACTCTCTATCTCGGACAAAAAAGTGTCGATATCCTTAAACTGTCTGTAAACTGAGGCAAAGCGAACATAGGCTACATCGTCGATTTCACGCAAGCCGTTGATAACAAGATCGCCAATTTTTTCGCTGTTAATCTCCTGCTCTCCCATATTATAAACTCGCTTTTCGATATCGGATATAAGATTATCAATCTTCGTAATAGGCACAGGGCGCTTTTCGCACGCCTTGATTATACCGTTACGTATCTTGTTAATGTCGAATTCTTGTCTTATACCGCCCTTCTTAATAACATAGATAGGTGTTCTTTCAACTGTCTCATATGTAGTATAACGGCGCGAACAGTTAATACATTCGCGTCTGCGTCTAATGGCGGAGCCGTCCTCAGTCAAACGGCTGTCAATAACTTTGCTATCCAAACTACCACAATATTTGCACTTCATACACTTACCTCACACATATTATACACAACATATTGTGTTTTGTAAATATTTTTCTAAAAAAATTGTGGTTGGCACGGCGTAAAAATACTATTAATCAATAATTAATGATGAAATATACAAAATACATTGATTTTACTCAAATGGATAAAATCATCAATAGTCGAATACCTGTTCGCGTAGAAGACTTTTACGACGAAGGTATCATACGATTGGCAAGATTGACAAGTATAACATCATCGCCTATCTTGCATATGTGCTGCCAAGGTATAAAAATACTGTTGTTATTGGTAATATTCTTGAACAGGGATTTGTCTCCCGGTACGATTATACCGATAACATGACCGCTGCAGGTCATCGCAAGGTCTATCACCCTGCCGAGCCTTTTACCGTCACACATATTCACTACCTCTTTTTCACGAAGTTCACAAAATGTTATCTCGCAATTCATACAAATATTATATTCACAATTATCCGCGCGGGTGAATTGCGCCATTTATTATAATCTATGATTTATACATTTATAGTATATTTTGGATAAATTTGTAAAAAATAGTAGTACAGCCAAAGCCGTTAATTGGCATAGTTATTGCAATATGTTATGTGCATATTAGTATATTTTGGATAAAATTGTTAAAAATAATATTTAGCCGCTCAAATTTCCGATGCTGTTCAGCTCTACATAATTGACAACAGGAGATTGATATGGCTTATAAAGTAGTAATCTGCGGAATCGACACGGCTAAGCTCCCAAGACTCACAGCGAAAGAGAGCGAGGAACTTATGGCAAAAATCAAAGGCGGCGATCGTGAGTCTAGAGAACTCTTTTTGATGTCCAATATGCGACTTGTGTTAAGCATAGTGCACCGTTTTAATTATAATCCGAGTATGGCGGATGATATTTTTCAAGTTGGCTGTCTAGGGCTGGTAAAGGCGCTTAATAACTTTGATCCAAGGCATAAGGTAATGTTCTCAACCTATGCAGTACCTATGATTATAGGCGAAATCAGACGCTATATACGCG
>SACC01000179.1 GCA_009928745.1 Clostridia bacterium | reverse complement strand
GTATTGTACCGGACGGCACTAACTCGGACAGCTTGTCTATAGGAATATTGAACATACTTCTGTTCAATTCTTTGGGTCCGTACCAGGATTGCTTTTTGTAATTGAGCGGTACATGCCCGATCTGTGAAGCCACTGCATCTTTAGTAGATGCGCACAGCATATAGTTCATATAAGAGCTGTAAGAAAGATATTTGTAAGTTTTTTCCCAAATATCCGGCTCGTTCTTCATTATCCAATTACAGCTGCCTCTCTGCATTTGCTTAACTACTGCATCGAACATACCCACCATCTTGAATAAAGTACGTTGCATAAGAGATAAGTCCTTATGCGGATCAATCGGCGCTTTGCGCTGATCGAGCCACAAAATCATAGGGCGTAGCGGCGCATAGTCTTTATCCACACACACATAGCTGTCTCGTATCGTAGTCACCGTCACTGCTGCAATCTGCTCCCATAGCTCGGGAGATTTTACCTTAAGCTGTTGCGTGCAGTTACATAGCTCGCGCCAATAAAAATCCGCGTTTTGCTCCGCATAGCCGGGTTTTTCCGAAAAATACGGTTTCTCGAACGAATTCTTTACCTTGGACAGCAAATCGCCGTTTTTATTAAACAGCATTGCCCGCGTGCTTTGCGTTCCGCAATCAATCGATAATACTAGTTCCTTTTCCATTTTTACCACCTCTTATCATATCGCTTGTACTGATAATATCAATTCCGCTACCTATAACATTCGGTATTATGACTTCACCTCTTCTAACCCTATGCTTTACTGTCACCTTATTAATCTCGGTCATAACCTCGAATATGGCGCCTTTATCAATCTCACCAGCAGTCCTTACCGGCAATACCGGCATATCCTCAAAAACTGTACGCACAGTGCTTGTCAAGCTGCGCTTAGGCGCAGTTAATTCTGCGCGGGCGTAATCGTTGCCCCTTTTGCATTTTGCGCCCTCAACGATAAGCTCTTCACCTTTCATCTCAACCTTGAGCAAACAGCCGTTAGGGCATACAATACATGTCATTTCCATTACGAATCACTCCTTAGATCAAAAGCAATCTTGCTGTTTTCGGTAATATTATAGCTCGTCATATCCAAAACAAGTCTTTCCATCTCAGGCGGCCTGAGATGCGCGTATTTACGCGTATATACTTCCTTATTGTCTATTGTCAAAACAATACGCGCGTTATCCATATCGCATATTGAGCGAAAATAGAAGACAACTTTGCTTATATCCGAATTAAGGTCTAACTGCTCGGGCAAAAGATACAGACAGCCCTTGCCAACACCAACTTCTACAAGTTTTCTTTCCTTATTCTTATAACGGCTCGCCGCTATACCTGCAATCTCTGCGCTCTCCGATACATAATCCACTAGGTCATTTACATGCCATGCGTTACCGCAACAATACACACCCTCGACTGAAGTCATAAGATTTTGATCGCATTTTGCTCCTTTGGTACGGTTGTCCAGTATAACGCCAAGCTCACCTGCCACTTCGTTCTCAGGAATAAGTCCTACCGATAATATTAGAGCGTCGCAAGGGATAATCTGCTCAGTCCCTGCAATAACATTCATTTTGCCGTCCACCTTGGCAACCTCAACCGCCTCAACTCTTTGCGCGCCGATAACACGGGTTACGGTATGTGAAAGATATAATGGAATATTAAAATCATTAAGACATTGCGCAATATTACGGTTAAGTCCCGATGGAGTGGATTTTATCTCATATACCGCAACGACCTCAGCGCCCTCAAGGGTTAGCCTTCGTGCCATAATGAGTCCAATATCGCCGCTGCCGAGAATTACGCAACGCTTGGTAGGCATCTTGCCTAATATATTAACAAAATACTGCGCTGTACCTGCGGAAAAGATTCCGCTCGGACGATCTCCGCCGATAAATACCTGTCTTGCCGTTCTTTCCCTGCAACCGGTAGCCAGTACAATAGTAAGAGTGCTTATCGTGCTGATTCCCTTTTCGTTCACATATGTAATATCAAAGCCTTTGGCGGTCTTTTGAATCTTTGTTACAAAAGTGCTTACTGTATATTCCGCATCCGTCTCGTACAGCATATCAATAAAGCGTTCGGTATATTCAGGTCCGGACAGCTTTTCCTTAAAACGCACCACGCCAAAACCGTCGTGGATACATTGCTTAAGTATACCGCCCAATCTTTTTTCTCTTTCTATCAAAAATACTTTGGCGCCTTCGCGCGACGCGGCAACTGCTGCTGCTAACCCCGCAGGACCTCCGCCAATAACAACTACATCATAGCTCACGGTCGCCCTCCTTTGTGTCTCCGAAAAGTATTACACTTTGTGTACCGGACTTTCTAACCTGCTCTACGGGGATGCCGAGCTTGTCAGCAATAATTTCGATTACCAACGGAGAACAAAAGCCTCCTTGACATCTTCCCATACCCGGACGGACTCTACGTTTGATACCGTCAACGGTGGGCACAACTATCGGCGAGGACAGGGCGTCTAATATCTCGCCCTTGCTTATTTCCTCGCATCTGCAGATAATTATACCGTAATCGGGATTATCCTTAATATATCTGTCGCGCTCTTCAGACGATAACTTTTTTAGTTCGGGTACTCCTATACGGATTGGAGAAAAGCCAAGATTTTCTTTAGCTCCGCCCAATAGCTCTACTGCCCACTTAGCCACATCTACCCCGATTGCCGGCGCAGCGGTAAGTCCGGGTGACTGAATACCTGCGGCATGTATTATATTCTTGGTGAATATTCCCTTACGGACAACAAAATCTTCCTCATAAGTTGAAGCTCTGATACCCGAATAATATGTAATAACGTCAGCTCTTGTCATCTTCTCGGCGACCTTTTTCTGCTTGTTGAAAACCTCGTCGATACACTGCTTATCCGTAGAAAAATCCTCTCTTTCGGGAGTCTCTATCGCGTTAGGTCCGATCAGCACATTATCGTCAACCGTATGCGCAACGCCGCCGCCTTTTGTATGCTTTTTTGAATCGCTGACTTCAGTGTCTTTATCCTTCGCGAAAGGAGATTTGCCCATACTTATTGCGGCATAGCTCTTAACCTTTTTGTCAAGGATTAGATTAGTACCCTTGCGCGGATGAATGGAAAAAGTTCTGTCATCAGCCATCTCTGCGATAACATCAGAGAACACGCCAGCCGCGTTAATTACAAGTCTCGGGCGGATAACGCCACGATTAGTCAAGACCTCGCAGACTTTGCCGCCCTCTATATTCATTGATTTTACTATGGTATTCAAGAATAATTTTACGCCGTTACTTACTGCGTTCTCAGCTAGAGCAACGGTAAACTTGTAAGGCGATATTTCGCCGCCGGTAGGCATATAAAAAGCGCCCGTACACCAAGATGGTATTGATGGCTCGTATTTTTTCATTTTATCGGGAGAAAGCAATCTTGCGCCCTTTATTCCGAGCTGACGGGCTTTTAGTCTCATAATAGGAGCAAGCAGTTTTTCCCATTTGGTAGAGAAAAGGATTGCGTGACCCGTGCGCTGAAATACAAAATCCAGCTCTTCAGAAAGCCGCTCAAACATAGCGTTGCCGCGGCTGTTGTAATAATGCTTTTGAAAATGCTTCTTAAGATCTATTCCCACATGGACATCACCGTCATTGCGTGAGGAAGCCGCCATAGCCACATCATTTTCCTTTTCGATAAGATATGTATTGAGTTTATACCTTGACAGCTCTCTTGCTATCGAACAGCCAACTACTCCTGCGCCGATAATCAGCACATCGGGAGTGGCTCCGTCCAAAGTTTTGTCCTCAATATCAGGTATACGCTGCTTAGGCGCAAAGCCTTTTAGCTTTATAT
>SACC01000178.1 GCA_009928745.1 Clostridia bacterium | reverse complement strand
GCCTTTTACCAAGAGGTTGAGAGGTATCGCTTCAAATTGTGTGGAAGCACCGCCCTGTAACAACAATACTTCGTAATTCTCAGGAATATCCATTAATTCGCGAAGTAGAGCTATACATTCGTTGTGAATTGCTTCGTAATCTTTGCTGCGGTGACTCATCTCCATTACGCTCATGCCCGAACTTTTGTATTCCAGCATGTCGTTTTTGGCAGCTTCAAGCACGGATTCAAAAAGCATAGAAGGACCGGCAGAAAAATTGTATACTCTCATAATTTTATCTCCTTATTACTTTGTTTGTATTTTAACAATGTTATTATAATCCTTAAAGGATTGATAACGCAACAATTTTAATAAACAAAAATAAATAAATGATAAGAAATTTGATATTTTTGCGTTTGATGAAAAAATATAGCAAATAATAAAAAAATACATTGTTAATTTTTTTGCAAATATAATACAACCCTTTACAACGATGACATATTGTGCTAAAATCTCTATAGTGTTTATAACACTAGGAGGATATTACATTGCGATTCACTTTTAGAAGAGGGATTCACCCAGAAGGCAGGAAGCATATCAGCTCGGGGATTCCGTTGACTGATTTCCCTACGCCTGCACAAGTGTATATATCGTTATCGCAGCACATAGGCGCGCCCGCCGAGCCGACAGTAGCAGTGGGGGACAAAGTTATGGCAGGTACCCTTATTGGCAAGGCAAACGGTTTTGTTTCTGCCAATATTTTTTCGTCTGTTTCGGGTACGGTCAAGGCTCTAATGATGCGTCCGACTGCGCTTGGTACGAAGGCGAACCATATAGAGATAGAGAACGACGGGCAATATACAAAAGAATTGTTAAAACCGCTTGAGATAATTAATAAAGAATCGGTAATTGCGCGAGTAAAAGAGGCAGGCATTGTCGGTATGGGCGGGGCAACATTCCCCACACATGTAAAGCTTATGCCTAAGAATCCCGTTGATACGCTGTTGATTAATGCGGCGGAGTGCGAGCCTTATATTACCTGTGATTACCGTCTTTGCTTAGAGAAAGCCAAAGAAGTGGTAAGAGGTACCGAGCTATTGATGATAGCGCTCGGCGTAGAAAGAGCGTATATCGGCATTGAAGATAATAAACCGGACGCTATTGCCGCGCTGAAAGACGCCTCAACGGACAATATCGGGATTATCCCGCTTGTTACGAAGTATCCGCAGGGCGCTGAGAAGCAACTTATATATTCGATATTGCGCCGCAAAGTACCAGTAGGCGGACTGCCTGCCGATATCGGCGTAGTAGTTGACAATGCGCACACAGCTTATGCTGTATATGACGCTGTTGACAACAATACTCCGCTATACAGAAGAGCGATGACCGTATCAGGTCTTGCTGCAACTCCCGGCAATTTTTGGATTAATACCGGTGTAACCTATAAAGAAGTATTTGAAAAGCAAGAGGGTCTCTCTGATACCGCAAAAGTTATCAGCGGCGGTCCTATGATGGGTTTTGCGCAGGCTAACTTGTTGCCAAGCGTTACCAAAGGCACTTCCTCGCTGCTCTTTTTGAAGGAAAGCGAGTTTAACGAAGAGCCGATTACACCATGTATAAATTGCGCAAGATGCGCTAATGCCTGTCCGATGCGGCTTATGCCTATGTTTATTGATCAGGCTGCATTGCAAGACGACATCGAAGAGTTGGAAAAATTGAATATTATGAGTTGTATTGAATGCGGTTCGTGCAGTTATTCATGTCCTGCGAACAGACCGCTCGTAATGAGTATCAAGCGCGCTAAGAATTTGCTAAGAAAGCAGGGGGGTAAAAAATAATGGATAAGTTTTTTGTATCGGTTTCCCCTCATATTACAGCCAAGCATACTACTAAGAGCATAATGCTTGAGGTATGTATCGCATTAATTCCAGCGGTAATTGCGGCAATATTCTTCTTTGGATTTTACTCGATATTTATTATAGCGATATCTATTGCGTCCACAGTGTTCGGCGAATACATTTTTAATGTTATCCGCAAAAAAGAGCATACAATTAAAGATTGCTCGGCAGTAGTTACCGGATTATTACTAGGACTTAACCTGCCTGTTACCGTGCCGTTTTATGTGCCTATAGTCGGTGGACTGTTCGCAATCCTTGTTGTAAAAATGCTGTTCGGCGGTATCGGCAGGAATTTTGCTAACCCAGCGATAACGGGCAGAATATTCTTAGTGCTTGCCTGGGCAGGCGTAATGACAAAATTCGTACCGCCCATTGACTGGACAAAAGGCTTCGACGAAGGCTTCAAGTTTTTCAGTTGTATCCTTAACGGAGGCGGGAGCGAGATTGAAGCGGTTACCTCGGCTACTCCTTTAGGTATAATAAAAGGAGCTTTGAGCAGTAATGTTAATGGTCTGTTAAGCGGAGAAAACATCAGCTTACTTGATATGTTCTTGGGTAGAACCGGCGGCACAATAGGCGAGACAAGCGCGCTTGCGTTGCTTATCGGCGGATTGTATCTCGGCATACGTAAGATTATTGACTGGAAGATACCCGTCGTATATGTGGCAACAGTCGCGCTGTTCGCGTTGATATTCGGCGGAGTAGAATACATACTGCCAAGCATTTTGGGCGGTGGGTTGCTTCTCGGCGCAATATTTATGGCGACAGATTATGCGACTAACCCCAATACCCCAATAGGTACTATAATCTTTGCATTTGGTTGCGGTTTCATAACAGTAAGTATTAGATTTTTCGGAGGTTATCCCGAGGGCGTTTCCTTTGCTATATTGCTTATGAACGTTGTAACGCCTTTGATTGACAAGTATATAAAACCGCCGGCATTCGGCTTCGTTAAGCCTGTGAAAGTTAAGAAGAGCAAGGAGGGCAACTTATAATGAAAGATATAATTAAAACCATTTTAGTTCTCTCTATAATTGCGCTTATTGCGGGAGGAATGTTGGGTATTGTTAGCCATTTTACCCAGATTGACGAGAATGCGGCGCTTGCGGCGAAGATTGAAAAGACGGGAATATATACCGGTACTACTCCGTTAGAGCGTTTGAGCGTCGGCGGAGACGGTTTCTCACAGTCTTATACTAAGGGTTTTCTTAAGAATGTGTTTCTGGGGGATAATCAATATATAATCCATTGTAGCGGTGAAGAAGCCTACGGTGGAAGCATTGAGTTGCTCGTGAAGATACAAGACAAAAAAATTACAAAAATAGCGGTGTATTACTCTGAAGAAACTCCGGGTGTAGGTACAAAGGCTTTTGCTGATGCATATTTGAGTCAATTCTATAACAAAGATTTGACAGACATACAAAAATATATTATATCCAAAAAGAGCTTAGAAGATAAAGAGATTGTCGCTATATCCGGCGCGACAAAAAGCTCAAAAGGTGTGCTTAACGCAGTGAATGTAGCAGTTGACTGGTATCTTTCACATGTTGCGGAGGTAGCGGAATGAAAAAATTAGAAATAGTAAAAAGCGGCGTTATAACAAGTAATCCGGTCTTTAGACTGTTGCTCGGCACGTGTCCGACGCTCGCGGTAACTACTGCCGCAATTAACGGGCTTGCAATGGGCGCTGCCGTAATATTCGTGCTGCTTTGCTCTAATGTGCTCATATCCTTGTTAAGAAACATTATACCCGATAAAGTGCGTATCCCTGCATTTGTGTTGATAATAGCTACCTTTGTGACGGTCGTGCAGATGGTTATGCGCAAGTTTATGCCTGACCTTTATGATGCGCTAGGAATATTCCTTCCGTTGATTGTGGTCAACTGTGTCATATTGGCAAGAGCTGAGGCATTCGCTTCAGTTAACCCCGTGCTTGATTCGGCGCTTGACGGCTTGTCAATGGG
>SACC01000177.1 GCA_009928745.1 Clostridia bacterium | reverse complement strand
GCTTTAGGGATGCGCAACGATAATCTGTCAACGGTATCTTTATCTGGAATTATATTATTAATTCTTAAGCCATTCTGGTTATTCGATATCAGTTTTTTGTTAAGTTTTTCTGCGGTTCTTGGGATAATTCTGCTTTATCCGCCAATTGCAAGAAGATTGAAAAAAATCAAATATCTCGGCAATGCAATAGCAATTAATGTTGCGGTAAATATTGGCATTTTACCGTTAAATCTTTTATTCTTCGGTAGTTTTTCGGTGTTGACGTTACCCGCAAATATCATAATTATCCCGATAATATCCTTTGTCTATATAATGTTACTGATTCACTTATTTTGCAGCTTTTTGCTGCCGTTTCTTGTTATTTTTGGAGCCTTTTCAAAAACTCTCATACAGTTTTCTTCCGACATAGTCAAGGGAATTGCTGAAACAAAATGGGCGGTTGCAGAGATATCATTGCCCCTTTCAATGTTTATTCCGTATTATACATGTTGTGTTATTGCCTCCGATTACAGTCTTATCGCAAGGCAATATAAGCATATTGCCGTCGCGGTCGCTGTAATAGCTTATTCGATTATTTTCCTTGCCGCATCAGCTTATAACTAATAATATATAATATATTGTATAATTAAGATTTCATAATGTTATTGACTACCCATAGAATAATAGTGTAAAATTTAATATTATTAGTATTACTGATAATATGTCTTTTTAAGTTTAAATAAATGTCTTCGGAGGTTGTATATGTTTAAGAAAAATTGGATGCTTGGTTTGCTTGTAACGCTTATGTTAGCGGTAAGCCTTTTTGTATTAACCTCTTGTAACAAACCTGATCCAATTGATGAAGATCCAATTGATGAGGTCGTATTACCGGTGCCAGTGGATCAGATTGAATCCCTTGCGCTTAAAGAGGGTTGTATCCCTTCCATTTTTAAAGTGGGGGATGAAATAGATTTTACAGAAGCAAAGCTTTTGATTACGCTTAAAGTTCCCGTATCCGAAACAGAGGAAGAAAGCGGAGATGCGGAGCCGCCAGTTGAAATCGCAATTACCGCCGATATGGTAGCAGATTTTGCAACGACTGCCGTTGGAAGCGCTGTAATGCGTATTATATATACTACCGGATATGAAGTTAATCATGATTATGAAGTGATATCCGAATCCACATTCTTTATCTCATATGAGCTTAACAGCGGAGAGTTCGTGCCAAAATATATTGGCGAACCCGGATCGGAAGTCTTGGTTCCCGTAACTACCAGATTTGATTCAGAGACAGGACTTGCCGAGATTGAGCAGCCCATAAGGCAGTATTACAATTTTGCAGGTTGGTATACCGATGCCGAATTTACTCCCGTTAATCTTACCAATGCATTAGCTGTTGGTTTAGAAGCGGATGTAACATTATACGCAAGCTGGACTCCGATTAATTACACCCTTACTTTTGTTACCGATTATCTATCTGTTAGTACGGTTAACTATACGGTACAAAGCGGTATTATTGCTCTGCCCGTTATTGATACGGATGGTATTGAGCAGGGAGAATATGATATTGAACCCGAGTCACTAGTTTTCGCGGGCTGGTACGAAACCAGTAATTATACAGCGATCTCTAAAAAAGCGACTGTTAACGCCTCCACTCCACAAAACATAACCTTCTACGCAAAGTGGGAGCCAAAAGTTACGTTAAGTTTGAATGCAGGATTTGAAAACAGATATCAGCAGGGAACATCGGCTCCCGCAGTTGCAACAGCTAAATTGACCCTGACAGACTATTACGGCGCGGTAATCAACAATAATATTGCGGTAACTGCCGCTATGGTTAGCGGATTCAGCGCTGTAGAAACAGGCGAATATACTTTAAGAATTACATATAAATACGGCACTTTGGATTACACTGTTGATGTTGGATATGAAGTAACGGCTAATAACGTATTTTATATTTCATATACGCTTAACCAAGGCGTTTTGCCCGAGAATGCTGCGGATAGATTCGTAAAAGAGGATGGCCTTGCTACATTGCCGGTGCCGACCCGTACAGCGTATGATTTCGCCGGCTGGTATACCACCGCTAATTTTACACCGATAGCAAATTTCAGAGACTCCATCGCGCCTAACACCAATGTTACAACGGCGACTAAAACATTAGCTTTGTTTGCTAAGTGGACACCGACTGTTTATAACGTTAATTATTATCTTAATAGCGGCACAACCTTTGAGCGCGTAGATACCTATACAGTATTGAGTTCGCTTGCTTTGTGGAGCGGCGCGACGCGTGAGGGTTATCATTTCTTAGGTTGGTACGATAACGCGGCATATAACGGAGAGCCTTTAACTGCAATTGAAATAAGCAATTATGGCGCAAAAGCTTATTATGCAAAATGGGGCGCAAAAGTTACCAACGTAACTATTACTTCCTCTAATCAGTTTAATGTCAAGAACGGACAAATGCAATTGACCTCGACGGTATTACCCGGCGGAAGTGACCCTGCGGTATATCCCGATGTGACATACAAAATTGTTTCGCAAAGATATAACGGCGTGCAGTACTATACCGGCGTGCAGTATATAAGTGTAGGAAGCGCGAATGTAATTGAGAATGGGGTGTTTATCGCGTACAAAGCAGGTTACGTTATCATACAGGCAACCGCTGACGGCATAAACAGCGCAGAGTTCACGATTAAAGTTATTGTTGATGATGTTGAAGAAATCAATGTGCTTAACTCTCCTTTGGTTGTATTCCCGGGTATAAGTAAGAGAATAGAATTGAGCTTTGAGCCGTTCACAGCAATTCCTAACACAAATCTCGATTACAGCCAGATGAGTTTTGTCATTACAAGTATTCCCGAGGAGTGGAGAGATCATGTAACAATAACTAATGACGGCGTTATTAATGCTGCAATAGGTCTTAATACTGCGTTTTCATTTACCGTAAGAATTACGTATAACCAAACTTCCGGAGCGAAAAGTATAGATAAGATATTCAATGTGCCTCAAAGCGTATCGACGGTACAGCAATTAAATAATATCCGCAACAATCTTACAGGGTATTATGTGTTGACGGCAGATATCGACCTTGCGGGCGAAGATTGGGTGCCTATCGGTTATGTCGAACAGATTAATGAGCAATTAAACTATGACAATTCCTTTAAGGGAATGCTATTCGGCGGAGATAACGGCAGCGGTAACGCATATAGAATCAAGAATCTTACGATTGACGCGGCTAATGTCACATACATTACCGCGGGCTTGTTCGGCGCTATCGACAAAGCGCATATTGAAGGGGTAATACTTGAAAATATAAGCATTACGGGAACTTGCGCCGCTAATACCTATTATATAGGCGGAATTGCAGGGGTTAACAGACTTAGCAAGGTACAGGATTGTATTGTAACAGGTGTTATTGATATAGTAGGCGCGCGCTACATCGGCGGTATTGTGGGACAAATGTACGGCAGCATGTCTAATATTAAGACTTATCTGCCCAATATTAATCCGTTAGAAGAAGATTATACCTTGTCAATTACCGTAGTACAGTTAAATTCGAGTAATTTGAGCGTGGGCGGACTTGTCGGCTTATTCCTCAACGGTGTAATAACAGATGCGGATGTTGTCGGTACTATTACCGTTATTGATTGTTTAAGTGCAAGAGTCGGCGGCATTGTCGGAGATTCTAAGGACAGAATATTTAATTCCAGTGTTAATGTCGTTATCTCGGTATCAGAGACAAGCGCAGTAAAAACCAATATTATAAGCGTTGGCGGTATCGTAGGCACAACAACGGAAAATGTCGGCGGCTTGACTGCTATTGTGGATATTACAATTAATGCAAAAGGTGTAGTATATGCTGGCGGTATTGCGGGAGTTGCG
>SACC01000176.1 GCA_009928745.1 Clostridia bacterium | reverse complement strand
GCACCACTCCGCATCCGCATAAATACGGTCTCGGGTTACTCCCGGCATATCGAAGGAAATACTGATTCTTTTCCCTGCTATTTTGTTAAATAAGGTGGATTTTCCCACATTCGGACGTCCCACCAACGCTACTAATTTTTTACCCATTTTTCTCTCCGGCAATTATTTTTATAAAGCTTTCCCCATTCTGGGAAATATGTATTTTACAGTTTAGTTCTTTTTCTACAGCCTCAACGCTTAGTCCGTCAAGGAATACGCTCTCAAACTCTTTTAGCATATTATGAGGTATTATAAGATTCTTATACTTAAGGTTACCCTTGAGCTGCGCTATTATATCACCGCCGGTAATTAATCCGGCAACAGTTACGCTTTCCCCGAAAAAGTTATTGATGATGCTTCTTACGTCCAGCTTTATACCGTAGACATCTTCAAGCGCTACTGCAATATTTTTTAATACGGGGGCAAACGAAGTACCGGTCACCAAGGTATATTCGCCCTTTAATTCTGATGTATAGAGCAGTTCGTCCCGTATCTCGTACAAGAGTTCACTAATCATTCCGACTCCGTTCTCTATCTGGGGGAATGAGCCATAAGTGTCATATTCGGGTATCGGAAGCCCAGAAAGCATATACATTTCGTCCGAGCACCACACAAACCCTTCGCCATTATCGGCAAGCGCTATTTCATTGAACGCTTCCGCCTGCTTTATCGTTCGGCGCGCGCATTCTGCGGTAAGGGGAGCTATCGGATACAATCCTTCGCGGTGTTTGGTTAGACCTACCGGCACTACTGCAAGACTTTTGACTGCGGGATACCTTGAATACAACTCTTGCATTGTCTCCTTGAGTATTGCGCCGTCATTAATCCCTTCCATCATTACTACTTGAGTATGCATTACTATGCCGCCCTCAATTAATCTATCCATTATATTAAAAAGTTCTGCGGAGGAAGGGTTGGCGCATATCTTCTTTTTTAACGCTTTATCAAAACAGTGTACCGATACATAGAGCGGAGACAGTTTTAATCTTATTATGCGCTCTATATCTTCCTCGCTTACATTGGACAATGTAACATAATTGCCGCTGATAAATGACAACCTGTAATCGTCATCCTTCACGTATAGCGTATCTCTCATTCCTTTCGCGCACTGGTCTACAAAGCAAAATATACATTTGTTGCGGCAGGGGATTATCTTTAATTCTTCCTCTTCAAGGGTAATTCCTAGCGGCTTATCCTCGGACTTGCTGACATTAATAACCCGCTCTTTACCCGCAACGTCTTTAATTGTTACGGTGAATTTTGCCTGACTGTTATAGTAAATATAATCAAGTATATCTCTATAACGGTAACCGTCATACGCCAAAAGGTAATCTCCCTTATTTATTCGGCATTTTTCTGCTACGCTGCCCTTTTCTACCTCAACAATTTTTACCATTCTTATATTATCCTAAATAAATGGTATAAAGTCAATTAATTATAGCGGTAATAGATATTAACTAATATAAAGAGCAAATATTATTATAAATCAAAAAATTGAATATTGTTGTAGCCTTAGAGTTGAATATTATTGATAATCGGAGACATTCTAAAATTATGATTGGAGAAGCATTATTATTAATTGTTGCAGGTATAATATTATTCGGCGGATTGAAAAGAGTATTGCTACAGCTTAATACCAGAGATTTTGTTATGATGTTTTTGATATTGCTCGTTGTGTTCGGCAATCTGTTCAACCCCATACCGCTAGGTCCGTTTTTTGCTGTTTCGCTCGGCAGTTTGGTACTGATTATTTTGTCTATTGTATGGCTTATCAGGAATATCCGCCAAACAGGAAGATATCTGCCTCTTATATCAATTGCGGTAATTGCAATCGTATCTTTCGTATACCAATATATTCTTGTCAATAATACAGAGATGAGTATATATCTCTCAATGCTCGTCGCAGTCGTCGGTATTAGCGCGGTCGCGCTTGTGATGTCTGAAGATGTTGTGGAAATGTTCACAACATGCGTCCTTGGCGTCGCAATAGGTATCACGCTTGCAGATGTAATAAGCGATGCACAGGTTGTTCTTGGCAGCAATCTGATGTTCGCAGTTACAGTAGTATCGGGAGTGCTGTCCGTTGCGGTATATTATCTTTTGACAGCGCTGCGCAGAAAAACAAGAAAAAAATACGATGTGCGTTTTGAAGCGGGCAAAAGTCAGGATTTTGACAAAGAAAAATCAAATAAAGAAGATAATTCAAGCAAAAAAAATTAGCTTGCTTATCTATCGAAAAACGGCTACCTATGCAGCTTGATTCTAATAATCTTTATTTGTATCTGCAATAATAAGCGCCGACGCCATAAGCGTATAAGGCGCTTATTCTTCGTGTATGGCTATTTTTGAAATAATAATAGGTCTTACTGGTACATTTTCATAATGACCTACGGTCTCTGTCGGCACGGCGGAGATATCAATCGCTATCTTCATACTCTCGTCGTCCAGCACTCTGCCGAATGCAGCGTACTGACCGTTGAGGAAAGGCACCTCTTTTACGCAGATAAAAAACTGCGAGGTTGCGCTGTCTCTTACATTGGTACGCGCCATAGACAAGGTACCCAATGTATGAGTAACAGGATTATTGACTCCGTTATCCTTGAATTCGCCTTTAATGGTTTTTACGCCGCCTTTGGCATCCATACTGGGGAACATACCTCCGCCTTGAATCATGAAGCCTGGAATTACACGGTGAAAGATAAGTCCGTTATAAAAGTCACTTTTAGCGAGCTTAATAAAATTATCCACACTTATCGGAGCGTATTCGGTGAAAAGCTCAATATGTATCTGCCTTTTGTCTTCTAAAAAAATAGTAGCTATTGTTTTCATAATTCTCCTTTCAAGTTATTTTAATTGGGTGTTATTATTACTCTTATTGAGTTGAAGCGCGGATTTTTTATTGATACTGTCGTTAATACTTAGAGTCGAATACTTAATACCACGCATCGCGAACTCCTTTTTTCTATCCGTTTCCACCAGCAATTCGTCAATTGCAGCAATCATTTCCGCAGGATTCTTGACGGGTAGCACTAACGCTCTTTTTACTAGATATTTGCGTATATCCCTTTCTTTTACTGTAATATGCGGGGACGCTATTACCGCCACTCCATAACGGAATGCCGAGAAAATTACCTTGGAATCAGGTACAGTTATAAGAATATCGGCGATTGTCATCATATCCTCTTCAAAAGTTTCCGAAAAGACCACTCCGGCGGAAAACTCAGCTGTATTCATATATTTTCTGCGCACTTTATCATTGCCTGTGATAATAAGCATATTGTACTTTTCACGGCTGTACATAAGCGCAATCAGTTCTTCGCGGATTGTGTCGGTCTCATATACTCCGCCGTTCGCTACAACTATAGGCAAATTGTCGTTAAAACCGTATTTTTTGCGGATATCATCCTTGTTGTGTATATTTTTGTTCTCCAAAACCGGCATACCCGTAATGAAAATTTTATCCTTGTCTATTCCGTTCTTTTCGAGTATATATCTGCATTCCTCGTTCTCTACAAAATATCCGTCCGCTTCATATCTTATAAATGCAGCGTCAAGCGCAAAATCCGATACTTGACCGAATATTTTGAAGTTGCTTTCCAATATTTTTCTTGCATATATACTCAGTTTTAGACTTTCGGGAGTAGTACAGATAATTGCCACCGCATCGAATCGGTTCATTATATTAATAATACGCGATACCATCGGATTAGCTTTTATAATCACAGAAGGCTCTTTAATCGCATTCTGTCTTTTTTCCTCGCGTAATCTTTTCTTCTGATGCTTTTCCTCTCTTAGCGAGCGCATACGCAATATCCATCTTGCGTGTTTTAAGCAAAATCT
>SACC01000175.1 GCA_009928745.1 Clostridia bacterium | reverse complement strand
TTATAATACAATACATCGTCGGGCATAACTTCTCTTTCCACACCTGATAAAATACATTCTGGCGCGAACGGAACCAAAATTTCGCCTTGATAGTTGTCCAAAACGCTATCCTTATTAATTATCGCATATTGCCATACTCCGTTAAGGTTGATATAGCTGTTACGCTCAAGCTGAGGGCGCGGATAATCTTTCAAAATATTGTCTATATCAATATTTTCGCCCCACTCTGTCAGCAACTTATTAGGTTTGTCCCCGTCGCCTCCGATATCGGGATTTTTCAATTTGTTCGTAATATATAGCAAAGGAATTATTACTAGCACCGCTATAGATGCGGCTACTAAGAATAGTACAGGCGTAGGCACATTGGCAGTCACTTGAGCAACAGGATCATAATATGTATAAGTAGCAGGATCCATAACCGCCGCTCTCTGATTGAACGCATCGCCTATTGCAGGTCCTATGAACATTGGGATTAAAACAAAGAATATCATTCGGATTCCCTGAAATTTTCCTGCCTTATCTTGAGGAGTATTATCTCTTATCATTGCATTCAATAATATGGTTAAAAGAATACTACCGATAATCATTATCAAGCCCAAACCGCCCATTAAAACAAGCAAAGTTGATTTTGGCATCGTCGCTCTTATAAAGAAAAGCGCAAATAAGCCTGCAAGATAAATGCCTGTACCGATAAACAACAGCTTGCTCTTGCCTATTTTATCTGCCAATCTGCCAAGTAGCGCCGCGCTGACTGCCGCAATAAGCACCACGCTGCCAAGTATTACACTGTATTCGATTGTGGAGAATTTTAAGTATTGTGTCATATAAATAATTAAATACGGCATATAGATTTGAGACGAAATACTGAACAAACACATCGCTATAAGCACTATGTATAGCATTTTGTTCTTTTTAATAACACTCGGACGGAAGCCGTATACAATATCTTTAAAGTAATTGCCCTCAACATCCCTGACAAGAAGTGGCGCGTCTTTTATCGTCAGCAAACCCACAATACCGGCGATTGACACCAATGAGCCTAGTATAATAAATATTCCGGCATAACCTATTGCGTCCTTTATCAGTCCAAAACCTCCTGCAACAATAAGCAGCGCAAGCAAGGGAAGCGCGGAAAGCACACCCTCAACTTTACCTCTGTTGGTTAAGTCTGTATTATCGGTTACCCAGGCGTTGAATGCGCCATCGTTAGACGCTGAGCCGAAAAAGGTCATGACACAATCCATAAACACAACAACTAAAATTGTAGTGGTTATTATCTTCTCGGGATCGGATATACCGAATATTGCGGCAGTGTTATCTTTGGTGATAAAGGCGAAACTAAGCGTAATTATACCCCAGATAATATATCCGATTGATATAAAGTGCCGCCTGTTGCCTAGTTTATCTGATAACGCTCCTGCAAAAAGTGTGGTAACCGTTGCGATAATACCGCTTGCCTGCACCATAAGCGTTACCGCGCTAGTTTGCGGCGCTATGGTCTCATATACAAAAACATTAAAATACATGTTCTCGACCGACCAGGCAATTTGTCCGAATATACCGAACAGAATCAGTATAAACCACATCTTGTTGGTGACCGCAGTTGACTTCTTCTCCTCTAACATAACTATTCTCCCTCTGTTATCCTTACAACAACCTTCATTCCGTTGACTATATTACACTCTTTAATTAACGCGCCGTACACATCGGTAATTGTCAATTTACCCTCGCTTATACAAATATCAAAAGCATTACCTAGCGTATAAAAATTCTTAACATTGAAAAATTCCCATTCCTTAGGAATATTGGGCGTAATGGAAAAAGAATTCAATCCTTCGGGACGGTATCCAAGAATACCTTCGGTAAATATTCTTGCATATAATATACTTTCTGCCGCAAGATGCCGCCTGTTGCCCTCGGGGAAAGCCTCAATCGCGTACGGCGAATGATTCCCGAGCAATCTTTCTTTGGTATATTGCTTTAATATTTCATAGCCCTTATCCGTATACCCCGCCATAAAAGTACCTTTCAGAGCGAACAATAATGATCTATCCCAGCACGTTTTGCGGTGGCTGCCCGTTTTCATATTACCCTTATTATATAACTTTTCACCGTAAAGCGCGTTTATCGTATCCTCCGAGCGCTCGTTTATCCCCACGCACATAGGCATACATATCCAGGAACGTAGCTTGCGATTACTCTTATAATAACGGAAAGTATCATAACCTTCCACATTAAAGCTAAAATATTCAAGCAAACTATTTTTTAGCTGCTCTGCAAAAATACTGTATTCGCCAGCTTCCTTGTCGTATCCAAGATCCCGCGCTAACATTGCGCCTGAAAGCATTAAATCATACGCAAGACAATTCGTAAACAGATTAGCCTTACCTGCCAAAAATCTACCCTCAAGCTCGTCCTTATCGCTTGTTATTACTCCCTTACTATTACGTCTTGAAATTGTAAAATCAATGCAATATTTTACATAAGCATACAGCTCTGTTGCAAGTTCACGCTTTCCGCAAGTCAGCGCAAACCGCGCCGCGCCATAGCCGTACATCTGACAATCTCCCCGATCTCCCGGCAGGTCCCATACCGCATCCCCTTCGCACGCAATACTGCATGGTATAGGCTTCTTCTTTTTTATGGGCAGTATACGGCAATCAATTTCACTGGCAAAAAGCCGCATAACGTTGAGCGCCTGCTTAATACCCGTCGCATAGCCCGAATACGCAAAGAACGGAGTAGAATATTCTACTTGGTCGTTCGTCCAAATCGCGCCGTAGTATACGCCGCCTCCCGGACTGTGCATAAGTCCGGCTTTGGTATCGAATATGCTCTCACTTCCGCGTAAAACCATATGCGAAAAACCATAGTCAAAAATCGGCTCCGGTGTCTCTATGCGGATAAGATTGAACATATCGTGTATAAAATCGTCACGCTTTTTTAGTTCGAGCTGAGCGTCTACCATATTATCCGTACCCAAAATTTTGGAATAATATATTACATAATAGCTTGCGCTTTGTCCTGCTTCGACGGCGCGCTCGCAATTTACCTCAAGACCTGATAAAAACTTGCCTGTTTCATCCGCTAGTCCAACCTCCGACACATATAGCGATTTTTCACAGTGCGCCCTATCTGCGACTACCGAATACTCGGGAAGCTCAAGTGTAATTACCTCCCGCTTGTCCCCGTCATTATGTACTTCTATCTTTTCGATCAACCCCGGCGTATAAACACAAGGATAAAAAGTCCGTATTACACGATACCCTTTATTAGTTGAATTACAAAAAATTAATTTGCCTTTGATATCGATATTTTCGGATTTTTCGGCAAGAACTTCCCCAGCCACATTGACTTTTGCCACAACATTATCATAATTGTGACTGAATGAGCCGCTTGTTACGTTGGGTCTCATTCTAAGAGAGGGATACGCGCAATGCTTGAATACCTCGAGGCTTCCGTCCTTTTCCACCTTATAACTGATAATATGACTGCTCTTAAAACCGCTCATTTCGATATGGTCAAATATAGGAAGCTTTTCCTGCTTCATATTCCATCTGACCGTACCGCCCTCAATCAGCGTTCTATTGACATCTTTTACAAGGTTATCCCCCTTTGCGACTGCCCATTCGGGAAAAGAAGGCGCAAGCCTTTTCATTATCACAAGCCACAAAAGGAAAGTTTTAATTTTACCATATCTTATTCTGTTACTTATTTTCGACATCTTTATCCTTCTCTTCGCTTTGTTCCTGTATTTCCTCTTGCTTTTTGTCATCGACAAGCATCGTCTCGCTTTGCCTGATGAATTTATTAAATATTTTTTTCTTGTTATAGATTATTGAAGCGCTTGCAATAGATACCAGCATACCGACAATAATCATAG
>SACC01000174.1 GCA_009928745.1 Clostridia bacterium | reverse complement strand
AATTTTATTAATCATAATTACCTCTATTAATCAAATCCTTTATTACCTCGCCTGCAAGTATCATCCCGGCAACCGGCGGCACAAACGATATGCTCGCGGGCACTGCTCTATTCGTCCCCGCCTTTGTTGCCAATACTTCTTTCGGCTCATGAGGGGCTTCTTTTGAATATGCAACTTTTAGATTATTAATGCCCCTTTTGCGTAACTCCTGACGCATAACCTTTGCAAGCGGACATACCGAAGTATGCGAGATATCCGCGACTTCAAAGCAAGTAGGGTTGAGCTTATTCCCCGTACCCATTGAGCTAATAATCGGTATCTGCAGTGCTTTGGCAGTCTCTATAAGCAATATTTTTGAAGTAACCGTATCTATTGCATCTACAATATAATCGTATCCTTTTAATTCGAATTGGCAAAGGGTATCGTTGTTAAAATAGGTATTGCAAGCGACAACCTCGGCGGCGGGATTGATATCCGCAATACGGGAGCGCATTGCTTCGGTCTTAAAAATGCCGATTGTTGAATGCAAGGCAATAATCTGTCTGTTAATATTGGATAAAGAAACAGTATCGTTATCTACAAGAAGCAGTTTGCCAATGCCGGCGCGCGCTAACGCTTCTGCGGCATACGAGCCTACACCCCGATACCGAATACGGCGACGCGGCTATTCTCTAAAATAGCAAGCCCACGTTCCCCTATAAGCATTTGAGTTCTTTCGAATTGTCCTTTCATAGCCCAAAGTATATCAATATTTTGTCTAAATGTCAATATTAGTTTATTCCACGCGGCGGTAGCAAAAGCGGTCTTTTTGTCCACTTCTTTTGGGACGTGTTTATAATTACTTCAACATTGTTTTGCGGGAATCGTATTATCAAGCAAAAATCGCATAATTCTTTATAGAGAACATAAAATAAATATATTGCTTGACGGTTAGGGTTATGGACAATATAATAGATTTAATGAAAATATCAAAAGAAAAATTCAAAACGATGTGGTTTAGACTTGACAACTCGGCAGTAGTCTATCCGATGGTGCGCACATTATCCGCGCAAAGCATTTTCCGTCTTGGGGCAGAGTTCTACGAAAACGTTGACGAGGCGGCGCTAGCTAGCGCGCTTGAAAAATCTTACGAGCGTTATCCGTATTTTAAAGTTGAGTTGCAGATGGGGGCATTCCGTCCGTATTTTATCAGTAATCCACGCAAGCCAATAATTGAACCCAACGACGGCACCTTACTAAAGAGAATAGATTTTTACCGTAATCATGGCTATTTGATAAGAGTAACTTATTATAATAAAAAAATATTTGTAGACTTTTTCCATGGTCTTTGCGACGGTGTGGGCGCAATGGAGTTTTTGAAAACATTAATCTACTATTACATTAAGGAGAAGGGCAACAGCATTGATACCGAGGACAAGATTAAAATAATAGAAAAACCTTTTTCCGAAGGGGAGATAGAGGACGGCTTCCGCAAAAACCATACCCCTACGAATTTCAAGAAAGGTTTCAAAAGTATGACGAGCGGTTTGGCGCTGTCGGTTCGCGGAAAGCATATAAAGAAAGAGGGCTTAGGGCTTATTCAAGGCGCTATAAGCACACAAAAATTACTTGAAGTATCCAAAAGCTACGGCTGCTCTCTTACCGTATTCCTTGCCGCTCTCGCGCTGTTTTCCGTTGCGAGCACACAGCCGCTAGATCTGAAAAGCCGTAATGATTATCTGGTGTTTATCCCCGTTAATCTCCGCAATTTTTATCCTTCCATCACGAATTTTAATTTTACGACTTTAGCTAAGTGCAAGGTAAACCCGCGCACAACGCCGCTAACTTTAGAAGCCTACATTAAAGAGGTAAAAGTACAGCTTGCCGCGCAGATTGCTAAAGAAGAATTGGATCTCAAGATTAGCTTTACATCGCTAATGGACAAGAATCCGATATTAAGATTTACTCCGCTTTTTTTCAAAGTTGCAATGGCAAAGCTAGGCAGGAGTTTAACCGGCGGCAGTAAACAGACAATGATTTTATCCAATCTTGGCAGAGTCAATGTGCCGCAGAGTTTCAGCGAATATGTGAAAGAGATATTCTTTAACCAAAACTGCAATAGTAAAACACCCGATAATATTGGCGTTGTCAGTTATTTTGACAGGACGGTTATATCCTTTTCAAGAGAAATCTTAGAGACAAAGATTGAGGAGTTCTATTTTACCGAACTGTCCAAGCGCGGCTTAGTGGTTGAATTGGTCAGCAATTTCCGAGAGGTGCAAGATGCGCTGTGAAAAATGCAATGTGGAAATATTATGCAAGGCGGAAGTGTGTCCGCTATGCCACCTGCCCGTATCCGGAGGAGTGAACCTTGAGGCGGCATTCCCGGCAAGAGCGCCCAAGAGAGGATTAAGACAAATACCTTTTACCAAACTGTACGCTCTTATTGCATTCTCGCTTATCGTATTTGCTATAATATTGAATTTGATATTTGCAAGGGGCAGTTATTACTGGATAATCGTAGCGGGCGGATTAATGTATTTATATTTCTGTATACGCAGTACCGTACTAAGCTACAAACATTTTAATATGAAAATATTCGGTCAAACTGCCGCATTGACGATAATGGGTATAATACTTGAGAGCGTATTTAAGGTTGAACTTTATATATTCAGTATTGTACTGCCGCTAATATACCTCATCGCAATTATAGTTGTATTTATTAACATTATGAGCAATATCAATAACGCCAGAAGTTATCTTGTAAGCTTTTTGCTGATAGCGATATTAGGTATTATTCCCTTCATTGCGGTGCTTGTGGAAAAAATCACTCTATGGCCCAGTCTGATAGTCGCAATAACATCGGCAATTACCCTGATTCTATTATCAATAATTGCAAGAAAGAAGCTAGCGGACGAATTCACGCGTATTTTTCACAGATAATAACCATCTATCTTATACAGACCATACTTAATCTTATAATTATATGCTACAATTTCTATTAAATTGACAGCTAATCCATTAACAATTTGCGTGAGTAAAATTACTTTATTAACATCAACCGCAAGTAAATTTGTTCACTGCTTACTTAAATTAATATTGATTTTTTTAACCATATTTTGACAAAAAATAATTCCATATATTTTTCATTGCTAAGCGAATATTTTAGTGATACACTATTGCAAATGAAAAGTACGCTGCGCTTTTTGAAGATCAATATTCTTCCGCTTATTGCTTGGTTGCTCGCAATAATATCGGTGTTTTTGGTTCCTTTGGATAAGGAATATCTTAAATATTTCGATATCAAAACTTTAGTTTGCCTTTTGTCAATAATGCTCATTATCGGAGCGTACAAAAATATAAGAATTTTTACGATAGCCGCGCAGTCCCTGATTAAAAAATTGAAGAATACCCGTTCGATTGTATTTTCTCTGGTCTTTTTAACATATTTCTTTTCTATATTTATAGCCAACGATATGGCGTTACTGACCTTCTTGCCGCTGACTATCGCGGTATTTACCGTATGTAAAAAGGAAAAATATATAGCCTTTACTATAATTATGCAAAATATCGCCGCCAATCTCGGTGGTATGATTATGCCGTTCGGGAATCCTCAAAGTCTATATCTATACAGCTATTTTAATATCCCTATCGGGGAGTTCGTTGCCATAATGGCTCCGCCTTTCGCCTTATCTTTCGCGCTTATCTTCCTTTTTTGTCTTTTTGTAAAAAAAGAAAGCGTGGAGCATGCTGATAATCCGGTCAGAGAATTAAACAAGCCCCGTACAGTTATATACGCGCTGTTTGCGGTCATCGCGCTGCTTGCGGTATTCCGCGTTATAAACTTCTATCTGGCAACCGCAATCGTTGTTGTCGGTATATTAATTTGTGATTACAAGGCGTACGCAAAGGTGGATTATGCC
>SACC01000173.1 GCA_009928745.1 Clostridia bacterium | reverse complement strand
ATATTAAATATATTATAATTATATAATATGGTTATTAACGAGGCGATTATTGACTGCTAATAATTTTTTTACACAGATTTTGTCGAAAGAATAATAAAGATTTGAAATTATACTGCATTATGCATAAATAGCTGATTATGAATGGATTCAGCTATTTGTATATTTCTTCCTAATGAATCAATTAATAAAATACTAAGGGATTCCTCTGTTACGCTTGCGCTACAATCGGAATGACACTATATTAATAAGAACCGTTCTCCTTTGTTCTGTCATCCCTACCGTAGCGGAGGGATCTCAATTAATTATTGATTGCCCCTGCAACGAGCGCAAAAGGGGTGAATTTTTATAAAAAAAGGGGGGGAATATCATAAAGTATAACGACTGATATTGTCCCCTTAAATCCGACCGAATGAAATATAATTGCATTCGCGTTTGGTCGGAACCTTATTTTATTGCGGCTATGAATTGTTTTGTATATTCACTCATTCCCTCCAACGCTTTGCTGTCGGGGCAGAAAACCGCCTTATACCCTTCTCCAATCACATTAAGTCTTATCGCGCTAAGCCGCGCGGCAATTGCAGGGACCGCCTCTCCGCTCCAACCGTAAGAGCCGAATATACCTACAGGCTTTTTCTGATTATTGATAGCGTCAAGATGCGCCAAAAGCTCCCAGACAAGCGGCACTGTATCCTTATTAATAGTTGGCGAACCCAGCATAAAACCATCCGAACTATTCATTAATGCGATTGCTTCGCACAGCTCGCCCTCTCTTATATCGTACATACCCGTATTGCAGTCCGGCATTGTTTCTCTTATCGTGCGATATGCTTCTTCCGCAAGCATTTTGGTATAGCCGTACGCGCTGCAATAGAATACTGGAATGCTTTTCTTTTCCTTGATCCTTGCTTCGCTCCATTTCAAATAGTTTTGCTTGACATACTCATACAATGCGCCTTTTGATAATATGGGACCGTGACTTACGCACACGGTATCAAAATTTAACTCCTCGAGTTTTTTAATACCTGCAAGCACATAGGGCTTAAAGGGCGAAAATATTGCATCGTAATATTCTTTCATCGCCTTTTTGTATTTTTCCGGATAAGTTATCGCCTTGTCAAATATTCTCGGCTCGCAATAGTGAGTGCCTAAGAAATCACATGTAAATACTGTTTCCAAACCTTCAACATAGGTGAACATCGAATCGGGCCAATGCAAAAAGGGCGCGTTGACAAATTTCATTGTATTTTTACCCAACAATATCGTATCGCCGTCTTTTACCGTTATTATATCAAGCTCCTTATTACTGATACCTTTAAGGTATATTGAAGCGGCTTTTGAACACACAATTTTTGCTTTGGGCGCAAGTTTTACTAGCTCTTTCAACGCTCCGCTGTGGTCGGGCTCGGTATGATTAAGCACAATATAATCTATTTTGTCGAGCGGCGTAACCTTGCTGATTTTGCCTAAGTATTCTTCGAAAAAAGACTTATGACAAGTCTCGATCAGCGCAATTTTCTCATCCTTAATTACATATGAATTGTAACTGGTGCCGTACTCGGTATTCATCACAATATCGAATACTCTCAAATTAGGGTTGAGGACTCCAACATAGTAGAGCCCCTCTTTAATCATCATTGCCATAGTATCTCCCGTCTTGTTAAGTTATTGCAGCTCGAACATATCCTTGCCGACTCCGCAGATAGGACAAGTATAATCTTCCGGCACGTCCTGCCACTTTGTAGCCGCAGAAATGCCATTCTCCGGCTCGCCTATCTCCTCGTCATACACATAACCGCACGCCATACATACATATTTATCCATATTATCGTCCTCCATTATAATTAATATTACATTACTTTAATAAACCTTTTTATTAATTATAAATTTACAAAAGTAATAATTATTATTGTTATTTTAACATAATTTACTTTCTATGTCAATGTTAAAATTTAGAATCTGTCAATATTTGCATATATTCTATCTAAAATTAATTCCGCAAGTAATTCCTTGAAAATACAATTAAACAAGCAGCGGTGCGCTAACTCCATCAAATTGGCTTGACTTTATATATTAATGGTTTATAATTATTGCATAGAAGACCATAATTTTAGGGGAGCAAGTATGCGAATATTTTCAATTGGAGAAGCGTTAATAGATTTTTTGCCTTATGAAGAGAAGGGCTTTATCCCTGTTACCGGCGGAGCGCCTGCAAATGTCGCTGCGTGCGCCGCAAAACTTGACCGCGAGGCGTATTTTATAGGCAAGGTCGGCGACGATATGTTCGGCGATAAGATTATCCGCGAGTTAAAGGAAGCTGGAGTGAATATCTCTTATCTTACAAAAACTGCTTATGCAAATACCGCGTTGAGTTTTGTCACACTAAGAGAAAACGGCGAAAGAGAATTTGCCTTTTATCGCAAACCTTCGGCGGATATGTTCCTCTCTCCAGAAGATATTGGAGATATCAAGTTTAACCGTGACGATATACTGCATTTTTGTTCGGTTGATCTTATCGATATGCCCGTTAAGGCGGCAACGTTAAAGGCGATTGAGCTGATAAAAAGGGCGGGCGGCACGGTATCCTTTGACCCTAATATACGCAAGGTACTTTGGGATGATCTTGACGAATACAAAAAAGTTGTTAATGAGTTTTTGCCCATGGCGGATGTCATTAAAATATCCGAAGACGAGTGCGAGTTCATTACCGGTAGCGCCGATTGTGATGAAATAGCCAAAAAGCTCTTAAAAACCGCAAAGTTAGTCCTGATTACTTTCGGAGCTAAGGGTAGTAGATGTTATTCGAGAGCTTCTGTAACCAATCAAAAGCCCTTCCCGATTAATTGTGTAGACACAACGGGCGCAGGCGATAGCTTTATAGGCACTTTTTTGAGCTATATTGATATCAATAATATCGAAAACACAATTAGCAAAGCGTTATACTACGCAAGCGCCTGTTCGGGACTCGTTTGCTCTAAAAAAGGAGTGCTCACTTCCCTTCCAACGTTAATTGAGCTGCGTGAATACATCGACAGCGTAAGAGATGACCTATAGGAATGAAAAAATATAATAGAATATGTAAAAATATAATCGATACCTTCCGACCAAAATTCCACTTTGCCACTCCTTTCGGCTGGTTGAACGATCCTAACGGATTCAGCTTTTTTAAGGGCGAATGGCATCTCTTTTATCAGCATAATCCCTACTCGCCGCGCTGGGGCAGAATGCACTGGGGACACGCAAAAAGCAAAGATTTAATCAAATGGGAGCATTTGCCCATTGCACTTAGTCCAGATAGTCCAACTGATAGCTTCTTAGGTTGCTTTTCGGGTTCGGCGGTTGTTCGCGATAATAAACTGCATTTGATATATACCGGCGTGCCTTTCTTAAAACAGCATCAGCTGCTAGCGACAAGCGATGACGGCGTCAATTTTACAAAACTTGACAAGCCGGTTATAGATATTGCCAACCGTCCGCCCCGCTCGAGAAAATTCGCTTTCCGCGATCCAAAAATAATTGTAACCGACAATGGCTATTATATGGTTATTGGCGCAAGCTACAAAAAAGGCAGACAGATAGCGCTTTACCGCTCAGATAATCTTACCGACTGGACATTTGTCGCGCCGATGCTTGTTGAGGCTTCCAAAACAAAAGGGATATTTGAATGTCCCGATTTGATTATGACCGACAACGGCGATATACTTATATACAGCGTTATGTATACCAAAACTAAGGGCGCCGAATATCAAAATATGCATTCAAGCGTATATTTGATTGGAAAATCAGATCTCTATAAGATTCGACGCCGAATCAAGAAAAATGAAGTAAAAGAATTTTCTTTATTTGATTCGTCTGATGATGATTTGGTTGAAAAACTCGAGGATTATGTTCCTTCTAATATAGTTGATCTTTTTGAGCATTATGATTCAAAAGAATTTGAATTT
>SACC01000172.1 GCA_009928745.1 Clostridia bacterium | reverse complement strand
AGATAGCCTATGCCGATTATCTTCAGCACGCCCGAAAACAACGCTTCGTTGACGCCGCTCTTGTCAACGAGCAGCGAAAACGACGCGATGACCTCGGCAAGCGAAGAAAGGATTATGAAAAGTATAATTAGTCCGGTCGCGGTAATAACGAACAGATGGAATTCGGGCTTGTCGTTTTTCAACAGCCCGGCGACCACCACTCCTATTATTCCGACTCCGATAACCTTAATAATTTCCATATTAATAAAGTCTAAAAATAGATCTGATGTTATCGAACAATCCCGCAATCATGTCAAGCACCAGAAGCAGTCCGATAACAAGAGCTGTTAGGGTAACTATTGTACCTATCTCGTCCTTGTCGCTCTTTTTCAGTACAATGTTTACCATTGAAGCAAGGATACCCAGCCCTGCCAGCTTAAAAATAATATTAATATCCATCCTCGTACCTCATATAACAATTATCAATAATGCGATTCCTATTATCACTGCAAGTTTAAAATACAATTTACCCTTTGTAGTTTCCTCGGTCTGTGTAATCTCCTTTTTGTTTTTTATCCATTGTTTTTGCTCCGAAAGTTTTTTTATCTGGTTATCCACATCGGTCTTTCCGAGTCCTCTAAAAAAACTCAGTATTTCGGATTTTTCTCTGTCATTAATATGTTTCAGCGCATATTCAGTCGGCTCTTTTTGCTCAAATTCCTTCGAGTATTCTAACAATAAGGCGGCAAACTCCGTATTTTTACCTAATGAAAATGTGGAGAATATCAACGGAAGCGGAGTTTTTGAATAGGATATCTGCTCTGTCAAATACAGGCTGAACTCGTATAATTCCGCATAAAGCTGCGCTCGAAGTCTGCACCGCCGTCTATAATACAGCCCAAAGTATGTTGAGACTGCAAAAAGCATTATTCCTATCCCAAAATTAAGCATACACAACCTCGACAACAGTACCTGCCCGCGGTTCGGGCGATAGCGTTACAAAGACATTGAATACCTCAAAAAGCTGCTTATTTTCTTTGGATTTTTTGAGTTCGGCAATATTCTTTGCGTGAATAGTGGCGATTACTCCTATACCGCATCGTTTTATATCGCTTATGCTTGCGAGATCCGCTTCGCCCATCAGCTCATCTGTTACTATATAGCTCGGATTAAGCGCTCTGACGGCATTAGAATAAGCCATAGCCTTGGGCATTCCCTGAATAATATCCGTACATTCCCCTAGATCCAGCACACCTTGTCCGCCTGCAAGCTCGTACCGCTCATCTATTACAACCATATTTTTACCTGTGTCGGATATCCTTCTCGTCAAATCTCTTAACAGCGTAGTTTTGCCGCCGTAAGGAGGGGAGACAATCAGCACATTACGCCCTACCAGTCTATCGGTAGGCAAGAAATCCGAACATCCCTTCGCCTCAAAAGGTATTCGTATTACCAGAGAACTAATATTTTTTATTGAATGAATTTTGTCCTTATCCATTACCGCTTCGCCGGCTATTCCTATGCGGATACCTTTGCCGTAATTGATATAGCCGTTATTCATACTATCGCTTAACGCATACACTGAATTATTGGTTGCCGCGCACAGAATGTTATCTATCTGTTCTTTTGTAACTTCATAGTCAATTTTGAAAAACTTACCTCCTGCGCTGACAAAAATCTTATGGTTGAGCCTTACTCGAATTTCGCTCACCCTGCCTTTAACGTTGTCAAAAATCTTTGTATAAAGTTTACTCCCTAATAGCCTTTGCATACTAATTGGTATGCTTGTACACATGTTTTTATGCGGAACGAAAATTTAAATAAGGGTAATAAATAATACACAAAAAAATAAATTTTCAGTAAAGAAAAAAATATCTGCAAGTAGTTACTTTTGTTAAATCCTTGCGATTATATGTAAATTTGCTGCTATTTTTTAAAATTATTATACTGGATAAAGGGTTGACTGTACTGCGGTTCGCATGTTTTACAGCCCTGCGGTTCGGACGCTTGACAGCTCTGCGTATTTGCTTGTCTGTTCAAGGTGTCAAAAATATTTTGGTACTGTTGCATATTTGGGCTCGCGCAGACACTGCCCTGCTTTGTGTCAAAAATATTTTGCGGCGCTCCGTCACAGCGCTTATCACAGGCGCAATTTTTTGCTGCCTGCGAGGAATTTAGCTTGTTAAAAACCGTCATTACGGGTTTTAAATTCGGATTAATTTCACACAAAAGCAGAAATAGGCTTTGCTGATTCATACCGCCTTTTTTCGCCTGATTGAACGCATTCATAACGCGTCCGATTCTGTTTATGTTACTGCCAAAGGTCTTTTTACCGTTAAGCATCATTAGCGCAGATAAAAAATTAGTATCCATACTGTATTTTACGACAAAAATTTCAGTTTAGTGTATAAAATACTAAGATTATAAGTAAATTTGCTGTTTTTGATAAGTAAATCAAATATCTAATAACCAATCTGACGATGAGTTGGTATTGACATTTATTGGGTTTTTATGGTTTAATTATAAGGATATAATAATAGTTAATATCAAATAATAATTTATATAGGAGCGCCTGATGGACAAATATTACTTATCCACCAAAGAAGAAGTGCTATCTGTGTTGAACAGTAACGAAAACGGTTTGAGTTCTGCAGAAGCTGCCGACAGACTCGTCAAGAACGGCAAAAACGAGCTTGAGCAAGGTAAGAAAAAAACCTTGCTGCAAAAGTTTTTTGCCCAGTTTAAGGATGTAATGATAATTGTGCTTATTGCTGCCGCGTTAATATCCGCCTCTATCGCAGTTTTTCAGAAAGAATACAGCGAATTGTTTGAAGGTGGTATTATATTGCTAATCGTAATAATAAATGCTGTTATCGGGCTTATTCAAGAGAATAAAGCCGAGTCTGCGCTGGAAGCTCTGAAGAATATGAACAAACCTTTTTCTAAGGTAATTCGTAACGGCGAGCTGATGCAGATACGGAGCGAGGAGATTGTTATAGGCGATATTATTCAGCTTGATGCGGGCGATATTGTCCCTGCAGATATGAGGCTCCTCTCCTCCGCTTCTTTAAAAATCGAAGAAGCCGCATTAACCGGCGAATCAGTCCCTTCCGAAAAATCCTGCGATGATAAGGTGATTGATAACGCCGCCCTCGGCGATCGAACAAATATGGCGTACAGTAGCGGCATTATTGCTTACGGAAGAGGTCGCGGTATCGTTGTTGCTACCGCCATGAATACCGAAGTAGGCAAGATAGCAAAGCTGCTATCAGAAACCGAAAGCGATTCCACGCCCCTTCAAAAACAGCTTGCTAAGACGGCAAAAATTCTTAGTATCGTTGTTTTGGCAATAGCAACAATAATATTCGCCGCATCATTAATTAGACAAAATCCTATAATTGAAGCTTTTATGACTTCGGTTGCGATTGCAGTTGCCGCAATACCTGAAGGTTTGCCTGCGGTAGTCACTATAGTGCTTGCTATCGGCGTTCAGCGAATGAGTAAAAAGAACGCTATTATACGCAATCTTCCCGCAGTAGAGACTCTTGGTTGTTGCGAAATTATATGTTCGGATAAGACTGGCACACTGACTCTTAACCAAATGACTGTAAAGCAAATATACACAGCGTCTTCGCAATCAATTGCCACAGAGGATATAAAGAGCGAAGGAGACAGCGAAGTACTGATTAGAGCGATAACACTCTGTAACGATACCGCAGAGTCCTCAGAAGGTCTGCTGCTTGGCGACCCCACAGAGACCGCGCTCGTTGCCTTTGCCAAAAAATGCGGCTATGTCTATAAGGATTTGACTGCAGCTTGGAGAAGAATTGACGAAAAGCCTTTTGACAGCATCCGCAAGCTGATGTCCACTGTTAATCACTCAAAAGACACAACTGTCGCGCATATTAAAGGTGCTCCTGACATTTTAATCAAAAAGTGCACGCGTATACTTGTCAACGGCGAAGTGCGCAAC
>SACC01000171.1 GCA_009928745.1 Clostridia bacterium | reverse complement strand
TTCCCGTCTTGTTTCCGGAAAAAAAGGGGGCCATTGACGCCAGCATTACTGACGCCGATCGGGAGCGTTGTGCCGAAAAAGAAAGCGCGCAGAGGGTAATAAATATTATTAACGAATTGCCCGAAGTCATTTCGCTATGGGATAAAGAAGAAGTAAATGGGGCAAGGACAGCTTACAATGCGCTTTCAATTAATGCTAAGACTTATGTCGGCGGCGAAATCGTGAGTAAACTTACTAACGCAGAAAATTGTATTACATTGTTATCAGGTTATTATAATAACGCTATGACTGTATTTAACAGCATTGCGGGAATCGGAGTTGTAACTCTCCAAAAGGCAGACACAATATCTGCCGTTCGCATAGCATACAGCGCGTTATCAGGTGTGGAAAAAATATACATAACCAATTACGCAATACTTGAATTGGCAGAAATCAGAATAGTTGAGTTAACGGTAGCTCAAGAAGCCGCGGAAGATATAACAATAATGATAAACGCTCTGCCTTTAATTATTACACTAGGTAACGCGGCAGATGTGAGCGCCGCGCGCTTTGCATACAACGCATTGAGTAATGATGCAAAAGCATTTGTAAGCAATTATGCCAGCCTTGTGTTCGCAGAAGACGCACTTATTACGCTAACCAGAGCCGCAATGATTGAAACCGCAATAAACTATATTGATAATATTCCCGCAATAATTGAGCTGGAGCAAACAGTCATTGAAGCTATTGCATCCGCAAGAGCGGCATATAATAGTCTAAGCGCAGAGAGCCGCTCGGCTGTAACTAATGTTGCAAAACTTATTATTGCTGAAGAAGCGCTTGAAGTATTGCTTGACGAAGAGCAAGCGCGCTCTGTCAGGATGCTAATTGCGGGTTTGCCCGAAAGAAGTGCTCTTGTATTATTGAATGAAGCCGAGATATTATCGGTAAGGGCAAATTACGAAGCGTTGTCAACAGACGGTAAGATGCTGGTAACCAATCTCGGCGAGTTAATTGCGATAGAAGCGAGAATGGCGGAAATGAAAATAAACAAGAGTGTCGCCGAGGTGTGGGAAGAACAATTGCTAACTATACTTCCTATATCTGGAATTGTGCTTACGCAGCAAACTATCGTAACTCAATTGCGCGAGGCTTATACCAATATGAATAGCGAAGCAAAAAGTTTTGTTACCATGCTTGCTACGCTTGAGGCAGCGGAAGCGCATCTTGCGGCGGAAAATATTAGAGTAAACGCCGCAGTTACCGCGGTACAGACAACTATCGCGGCGTTGCCCTCCCGCAACGATCTCGCATTGGTTCATGCTACTGCGGTTGCCGGAGCAAGGACACAATATGAAGCTTTAGACAGCGTCTCAAAGGCGATGGTCAACAATATTGGGGTATTGATTGACGCCGAGCTTCAAATTTATAGAATGCAAAAATACAGTAGCTTTAATAGTTTGGTAAGCCGTATAGATTACCGTGATTATGAATGGTCTATAATTTACGGATATGCGGCGGAGTTTATTGATGCATTGTTCGAAGCAACCACTTATGAGCAAATGGACAGCGCGTATGCTGAGATAATGAACGGCGTAGCGGTTTTGCCGACCGCATTAGATTATAACAGAGCTCAGGCAATAGCTGAGATTGAAAATTACGCGGAAGAAATTGGCTATAGTGGCGCTATTGATTTTAGCGCAATCAATCAGGCGGGTAATGTGTATGATATATCAGCGGCAGCCGACGCGATAAGTACGCAAATCGCAGAAATCAGACAGGCGCAAATAAATGAGGCAACCGATGATACAATATATGCTATAGGCGCGCATATCATGGGCAATGTCAACGCTTATCTTACGCATATGAACATTGCGCCTAGTGTAAATTTTGACATTTCTGAGCCTACGGCAACATATGAGCAGTTCCGAGTATATCTTGCGCAAGCATATTCTAACGAGGCGATAGAGATTATTATACTACTTCACAAAAAGGCAGTAATACAGCTGATGTTCGCGAAAAATGAGACAGCGATGGAGGTAATTGGCGATAATTGTATGGAAGAAATCGACGCTGTCTCCACCTTATCTAACGACAAGGCGGCATATGATATCAAACAGGCGAAAAAAGATGCGCTTGATGAACTTCTAAAATATCTAGCAGAAGAAAATAAAGCTAAATATACCGAATCAAACTGGCAAACATTGCAAGTCACCGTAATTCAGGCTATGAGTGCGATAGACAGCGCGGCATCAATTGAAGATATCAATACAATATTCGAAAGCGCGGAAAGCGCGATAATCTTAGTGGAGCAAGGGGATTACAACTGGATAATTCTAGTTGTTGCGATAGCGTTGGGTTTCTTTACAATAATTATTGTATCTTTATTTATTATAGTAATAATACAAAATAAAAAATTGACGCAAAAACCAAGGAAAGTGTTCAAGCATTTGTAAGATAAAGGAAATAGCTTTTTGAATATAATTATCGCCGTGTAAAATACTAAATTCGGAGGTGATAAAATGAAAAAGAATCAGACTAAAGCAAGTATTGAACAAACCAATAAGCAAAAAAAGACCCCTTATGAAGCATCTGTGTCAATAAAAGAGAAGAGAAGCAATAACAAAGGTAATTAATAGTTACTAATAAAAATGTCCGCTATGGACAACTCAGGCTGTCGACAATTTGTCGACAGCCTGTTTAATTGTACAGCTCGGATGGTAAACAAAATTATAAAAACGGTTAAAATATGTATCCGCTATTTTGCTATTTTGCCTAGCACGGTAATTTGAGAATCAAGATCGGAAATTCCAATGTCTATCTTACCGCTTTCTATTACCTTTTCGCCGTCTATACAAAATGACTCCTCGCGTTTTAGTGTGATAGTCATGCTTTTTACAGGCTCAAATATTATATTTTTGGAGCGGTAAGCTTTGCGGAAGCCAATAAAAAAAACTCGAAAAAAAGAGAAAAACATCTTCATTCGGTTGAGTACAGTATCTTCACCGGGACTCCTTATCAATAGAAGGTGCAGCAATTGATCATCGGGCTTATACATTTTGTTAAAGCGAAAGCCGAAGCATCGCATGGAATCGAGCGCCATAATAAGAGTAAAATTACCTTCTTCAATTTTGTCGTTATATACAATATTTGCCAGTATATTATGAACTTTATATTCGCGTATTACTTTCAGATAGTAGGCAAAACTTTTGTAGCGTTTCTTGTGTTTTTCGCTGACGACATAGCCAAGCGGGGTAAAGGATCCGGTCGCTGCCACATAAGAAAAAATGCGGTTATTTATAATGCCTGCATCCTGCAGTACACAGCTGCCCTGTTGCTTTATCGTTTTGGAAAACTCGTTCAGGGTGCCGCAGGGGCAATAAAAAACTTCGATATTCTGTCCTTTGATATTATTAAGAGCATTGTTAAATGTACCGTCGCCGCCGCAGATAACAAGACGGTTATAACCTTCCGCGCTCCAGTTGTCATTCGCATGGTCAATAAAGCGCAGGGTGACACTGCAATCCGTGCCGAATCGTTTTAATAGCGTTTTTCGGTTGATTTTTGAGGAATTACCCGAGCGCCTATTAACAATAATCAGACATTTTTTCTTTGTGTTTTTGCTCATTGATTAAGTATAGCATATCAGAATTTAATTAGCAATTGTCAATTTATGATTTTTTTCACAGCATTATTTTTTAGAAAAAAATAGTGTAATTGTTGAACTTTTATTCGAATTTTGCATACTATTTACAATATTGTTTGCGCAACTAATCTTTTCAGTTGGTAAAAAGAGTAAGTAAATAAAAGGCAATAATGGTTACAATATATTGACATTTCTTTTAAAAAACATTATATTGTAGTTAGCATTCAACGAGAATGCGGCGAAAAATATGAAAAAAGTATATATAAATATAAAGTACATATTTGATTTAATAATATCATTATCAGGCGTCATTATGTTGGCTCCAATATTTTTGATTATAGC
>SACC01000170.1 GCA_009928745.1 Clostridia bacterium | reverse complement strand
ATAAGCGCGCGCGCTTATATCGTTAAACATCCATCAAGAACGCCGTCCAATTTCCGCCAAGAAGGAACTTTGGACGCTTTTTTGAAAGAGCAGAATATCGTAGGACTATACGGTATCGACACAAGGGAACTTACCAAAATAATCAGGGAAAGCGGAGTAATGAACGGCAAAATATCCTTTACGCCTGATTATGACGATACAATCAAAGGTTACAAGATTACCGATGCAGTTAAAAGCGTATCGGCAACGGAGTGCCGCGCCTCTAACGGCAACGCAAAATACAAGGTGGCGTTACTTGATTATGGTCTGAAAGAGAATATCCGTCGCGAGCTGGAGAAGAGAGATTGCGAAGTTAAGATATTCCCTTATAATTCGTCTGTGGAAGACATACTGGCATATCGTCCAGATGGTATAATGCTGTCTAACGGTCCCGGCGATCCCATTGAAAACACCGAGGTTATCAATAATCTAAAAAAATTGATTAATTCAAGCATACCGATTTTTGGAATATGCTTGGGTCATCAGCTGCTTGCTTTAGCCAACGGATTTAAAACGCAAAAACTGAAATACGGACATAGAGGCGCAAACCAGCCCGCTAAGGATTTACTGACTGGCAAAACCTACATAACAAGCCAGAATCACGGATATGCAGTAATGAGCGAAAGTATAGACAAGACAGTCGCTGATGAATGGTTCGTTAATGTCAACGACAACACCTGCGAGGGGATAATATACAAAAACGTCCCTGTATTCTCTGTACAGTTTCATCCCGAAGCTTGCGGAGGACCGCTTGATACAGGCTATTTGTTTAATATACTGATTGAAAAAATGGAGGAAAGATATGCCGTACGATAAATCAATTAAAAAAGTGCTGGTAATAGGCTCTGGACCTATTGTAATAGGTCAAGCGGCAGAATTTGATTATGCAGGCACACAAGCATGCCGAGTTCTTCGCGCCGAGGGCATTGAAATCGTGCTGGTCAACTCCAATCCTGCAACCATAATGACCGATAACGCAATGGCTGACAAAATATATATTGAGCCGCTTACGCTAGCCACTATAAAAAGAATAATAAAGAAAGAGCGTCCGGACAGCATTTTGTCGGGATTGGGCGGTCAGACCGGACTTACTCTTTGCATGCAGTTAGCGAGGGAAGGCTTCTTAAAAGATATGGGAGTGCGTCTGTTAGGCTCTTCTCCCGAGACTATTGACAAAGCCGAGGACAGACAAATATTCAAAGAAACTATGCAAAAAATAAACCAGCCCGTTGTTCCCTCGGTTATTGCAACCGATTTGAAAACAGCGGCGGGTTTTGCAGAAAGTAACGGTTATCCGGTTATTGTGCGTCCTGCGTTCACGCTTGGCGGCAGCGGCGGCGGTATAGCTAACGATAAAAAAGAGCTGAAGGAAATTGCCCTGAACGGTATAGCCATGTCTCCTATCGGACAGATTCTTGTCGAGAGATGTATCTCGGGCTGGAAGGAGATAGAGTTCGAGGTAATGCGTGACAGGATAGGCAATGTAATCGCAGTTTGCTCGATGGAAAACTTTGACCCTGTAGGCGTGCACACCGGAGATAGCATTGTTATTGCTCCGGCAGTTACTCTTGCCGATAAAGAATATCAAATGCTGCGATCTGCCGCGCTCAATATAATCACCGAGATGGAGATTGAAGGCGGTTGCAACTGTCAGTTCGCGCTCAATCCCGACAGCTTTGAATATGCAGTTATAGAAGTAAATCCAAGAGTATCGCGCTCTTCTGCGCTTGCGTCCAAAGCTACGGGATATCCGATCGCCAAGGTAGCGACAAAAATCGCAATCGGCTACACTCTCGATGAGATACTCAACACCATTACCGGCAAAACCTACGCGGCGTTCGAGCCTGCGCTTGATTATGTCGCCGTTAAGTTCCCCAAGTGGCCTTTTGACAAGTTTGTGTACGCCAAAAACGATTTGGGCACACAGATGAAGGCAACGGGCGAGGTAATGAGCATTGCGGATACCTTTGAGCTTGCGTTGCTCAAAGCGGTTAAGGGCGCAGAACTCGGCGTCAAAGATTTGAATCTCCGTAAACTCAAGAAATTGAGCGATGAAGAACTTAAAAAGAAAATATACAAAGTAACCGACGAAAGAGTTTTTGTGCTGTATGAGGCAATACTGCGCGGCTTTTCGATAGACGAGATATTCGATATCACCAAGGTTGACCGCTGGTTCCTTGAAGGACTTAAAAATATTGCCGAAGGGCGTATTAAATATGCTACCGGCATTTATAAGATGGTCGATACTTGCGCCGGTGAATTCCGCGCGGAAACACCGTACTTTTATGCGGTATCCGAGGGCGAGAACGAGGCGATACCATTTGTTGAGAACAGCAAAAAAGAACGCGTTATGGTGCTTGGCTCGGGTCCTATCCGTATAGGACAAGGCATTGAATTCGATTACGCTTGCGTTCATTGCGTCAATACACTCAAAGCTATGGGGTATGAAGTAATTGTTGTTAATAACAATCCCGAGACCGTTTCAACTGATTTTGACACGGCGGACAGATTGTATTTTGAACCCGTTTGTATTGAGGATGTACTGGATATTGTCAAGGTAGAAAAGCCCATCGGCGTGGTTGTCGCGTTCGGCGGCGGTACGGCAATTAAGCTCGCGAAGCGACTATCAGACGCAGGGGTCAACATAATCGGAACCTCCTCGGATACAATAGATATGTGCGAGGACAGAGGTCGTTTTGACGAATTGCTTGAGGGGCTTAATATAGCCCGCCCGAAAGGTTATTCCATCTTTACTGAAGAGGAAGCGCTCACTGCGGCGGAGGATCTCGGATATCCTGTATTAATGCGTCCCTCATACGTTTTGGGCGGTCAAAATATGATTATAGCCTTTAACGAAAGCGATATAACCGAATATATGGAGATTATTTTGCGCCAAAAGCAGGATAATCCTGTGTTGATTGACAAATATCTCAGCGGAAAGGAAATTGAAGTGGACGCAATCTGCGACGGCGATGCAGTATTGATACCAGGCATAATGGAACACATCGAAAGGACTGGAATACATTCGGGCGACAGCATTGCAATTTATCCGGCAACGAACATTTTTGACTCGCTTGCTCAAAAGATATTCGAGATAACTGAAAGGCTTTGCAAAGCAATGAATGTCAAGGGGCTTGTAAATATTCAGTATATATTAATCGGAGAAGAGATATATGTTATTGAGGTCAATCCCCGCGCGTCGCGTACCGTGCCGTATCTTAGTAAGGTAACGGGAGTGCCAATGTGCGAACTTGCGACAAGGGTTAGCTGCGGTCAAAAACTCGCAAGCTTGGGTTATAGCAGCGGTATCTACAAAAGACCGCCCTATGTTGCCGCAAAAGTGCCCGTATTTTCCTTTGAAAAATTAATCGATGTCGATACGCAATTAGGACCCGAGATGAAATCAACGGGAGAGGTATTAGGTATCGGCAAAAACTTGAAAGAAGCTCTGTATAAAGGTCTTGTCGCTGCGGGCTACAAAATGCGCAAAAGCGGCGGAGTTTTTATAACGGTGCGCGATATTGACAAATTCGAGATAGCCGAGATAGCAGAAAAATACGCTTCGTTAGGCTTTGAGTTGTACGCCACAGTAGGCACAGCTAATGTGTTAGAGGCGGCAGGGCTTAATTGTCAGGTTGTAAACAAGATAGTGGATTCAGAAGAAAATAATCCCATAACCTTGCTTGAAAGCGGCAAAATCAGCTACATTGTATCTACTTCCAAGAAGGGCAGAGACCCAGCTAAAGACGGAGTTAAGGTAAGGCGCAAGGCGTGCGCGCTCGGGATACCGTGTTTGACCTCGCTTGATACTGCAAGCGCTTTAGCTGACAGCCTGATGTCAGGCTACAGCGAGACCAGTACCGAGCTGGTAGACATTAATAATATGAGGAACGAAACCTTGAAAATGAACTTTGTCAAAATGCACGGAGCAGGTAATGATTACATATACAT
>SACC01000169.1 GCA_009928745.1 Clostridia bacterium | reverse complement strand
ATATTACGCTTAATATCCTTAAAATAATTGTTTAGTTCCAATACTCTCCTCCAAGTGATAATACACATTGATATTGACTAATGTATACATCAAAAATATCATAATGCATAATAGTTGACTTGTCAACCATTTTTTAAGTTTTTTGCCATACAAATTAAAACTGTCCGCAAAATCATTTTACGGACAGTTATCATGAGTAATTATAATTATGTATTATTATATTAATTTATCTTTGTCGGAGGTGTCTTCTTCAATGGTATCATCTTGCAAAATACTGTTAGCAATATATTCTTCGAATTTTGCATTATCAGAATAATTTTTGTATTTTACATAGATATGCGCCGCAATGATTAACAAAACTATTACAAGCGCAAACAAAGCGATAACGCTATATACCAAACTATTAAATTTTGGATATATAATTATATTGAAGATAATAATAAAACTTCCGCCTGCTATACAGAAGACGGCAATAATCATTTCAATAATTGCTCCCGCTGTAAACATTTTTGGCTTCACTTTTATAATATCTCCAAATTCTTTTTGTAAGCCCGCTTGAATTCGTTGCGGCAATACAAGGCGTCCTTAATCTCGAGCGAACAGTCACCCGACGCTTCTGTCTTCATAATTACGCTGTCTCCGAGTACATCACAGGATAGTCCGGTAATTAATCCGCTCATGGATCTGTCAAAACTCTCGGCTATTTTGAGGATTACTCCGAGCTTATACACCGCGCTGATATCCTCCTCGTTAAGCATACTTTGGTACTTTGACATTGTATCGCTAGGCTCCCCCGTCTTATGCGCTGAGGCAACAAAAGCCGCCATTACAATATCCTTATGCGATATGCCGTAAAGGTTGCTGTTAAGTATAATATAGCAAGAATGCATATGATGATCATAATACTTTATGCGGGTACCGGCGTCATGTAATATAGATGCCACCCTTAAAACCTTAAAATACATTCTAGGCAATTTGTGAAGCACTTTTAGCTGTTTGAACAACTGCATTGAGAGATCCGCAACATGGCGTGAATGATTGTCATTCTCTTCAAAATACTTAGCGAGCGTCTGCAGACTGTGACCAAGCACATCAGATATAGGTTTCTCATTGACTGACGGGACTGCGTACTTAAACATTGCGCCTTCCCTTAATCCGCTACCGCTGATAACAATATTGCTAAAGCCCGCTATATCAGCTATGGTCTTGATTGCAGATAATGCGCTCGGGAAAATATCAGCTCTACCGCTAGAAAGTCCTTTAATCTTCATCGTTTTGTCGAGAGGTAAAGTCTTGATAGTGTCGTAGATTGAATTAAATTCGCTCATATTTATATTGTAGTTATGCGCCATATCAAGCGGATAATTCTTGATTTTACGGCTAATCTTGCCAAGATTGCGGAAAGACCCGCCAACGCCTATAAACTGCACGTCAGGTTCAAGAGTCTTAAGCCAAGAAATATTCTCTAGACTCTCCCGCACGAATTCTTCAATCCTTTCCGCCTTATCCTCAGGCTTTAACCCTGCGTCTTTGAACAAATCGGTAAGGGTTACTGAGCCGAAAGGCAAGGTCTCTTGAGCGATAATATTCTTACGGTTATAATACACGAACTGCGTACTGCCTCCGCCCATATCCATAATAACGCCCTTAGGAATATCCATAGAATTGACAACACCGGTATAAGTGAACTGTCCCTCTTCTTCACTGGTCAACACCTTCAACTTAATACCGCAAGTTACACTTACTTCCTCAAGAAAACTCTTTTGGTTCTTAGCGCGGCGAACTGCAGCAGTCGCGTACGCCAAAATCTTTTCAACGCCGTTAGAATCACAAAATCTTCTGAACATTTGAAGTGTCTTTTTTGTCTGTTCGATACGAGCAGGTCTTAAAAAACCGTCTATTTCCATATCTTGACCTAATCTTACTGTCTCTTTTAATTCGTCAAAGACCATAAAATATCCGCCGTCCAAAACATTAACAAGCACAAGACGCGCAGTATTCGATCCCAAGTCAATAATAGCTATTTTTTCCATATTTACCTCTATTAGATTATTACACGCAAAAACAATATTATATCAGTGCATATAATGAACAAGTATAACATATAAATATTAATTTGGGAATACCCTTTGGATTTTTTTATAAATAATTTACTTTTGTAAGGATATCTCAGTAAAGTATTAACCGCAAATGATATAAAACAGGGTCTAACTAAACCAAAAAATATTTATTATAGACATTCTCTATTCATACATGTAGACAAATATTCTTTGTCAACTTTTTATCTTTTAATTATACATTTTGAAGGACATTTTTCCGCGCATATTGAACATCCGGTACATTTTGAATAGTCAATAACGGCAAGATTATCAATAATTGATATTGCCCCATGCGGACAATTCTTTACGCATATTGAGCAGGCGATACAGCCACCCTTGCAAACGGCGCGGACATCTTTGCCCTTTTCGTGCGATTTGCATGCAACATACACTTTGGCGTCAGACGGTATCTTTACAATCAGCCCTTTGGGGCACGCTTTTGCGCAAAGTCCGCATTTCACACATTTTTCCTGTACAATATCCGCGTGACCGGTTTTGTTGTTAACTACTGCAGCGTGACGGGCGCAAGCGTCCACACAGCTGCCCATACCCATACAACCAACGGGGCAGGCTTTGCTGCCTGAAGCAAGCAATTCCATTGAACGGCAATCTCCGTAACCTTGATAGGTGTATTTATCGCTGCAGCTATTACCGCCGTTGCAAGCAACAACATATATAAAATCCTCACAACAGTTGACTGTACCCAGCACTTCGGCAATTTTGTCTTTATTCTCTTTGGATGTTGCCGAACAGCTTCCTAAATCGGCTTTGCCATCGACAAGCGCGATAGCGAATGCCGCGCAGCCGGCATAACCGCAACCGCCGCAATTAGCGCCTGATAACAGATTATTCACCTCTTCTACGCGCGGATCTTGTTCAACGGTGAATCTCTTACTCAAAAATGATAATACAGCGGCAAATATTGCGCCCAACACGAATAGAATACCTGCCGGAATAAGTATTTTTGCATATAGCGGCATATTGACAACCGCTAATAAATATATCGTACAATTCATATCCATCTCCTACAGCCCAAACATACCGCTGAACGCGCCGAACGCCATACTCATTATCGCCGCGGCGATAAGCGTAATCGGAAAGCCTTTGAAATTCTCAGGTATATCAGCTCTTTTCATTCCTTCGCGAATACCTGCCAATAACACTATTGCAATAGTAAAACCGACACCAGCGAAAATACCGTTAAAGAAAGCCTGCCACAGCACATACGCTTTGGTAATATTAAGCAACGCAACGCCCAACACTGCGCAATTAGTAGTGATTAACGGCAAGTATACGCCGAGCGCGCTGTATAGTGACGGACTGAACTTCTTAATGATGATTTCCACTGACTGCACAAGCGCCGCAATAATTAAAATGAACGCAATTGTCTGCATAAAGCCGTCAAGCCCAAGCGGTACTAATATGTATTGATTGACGATATATGTAAACACCGAAGCAATCGCCATTACGAATATTACCGCAAAGCCCATCCCGAGCGCCGTCTCGGTCTTCCTTGATACGCCGATAAACGGGCAAATGCCAAGGAACTGGTTAAGCACAAAATTATTCACGAATACCGAGCCTATAATTATCAGAAAAAATGTACTCATTATTTCGCCACCTCCTCAGTATTTTGGTCCTTTGGCTTACGCTCTGCCACTTTGTTGTTAATATAATTGACAAATTTTACCTGCCTAAAAATGCAGAAGAGTTTTTCGATAGCAAATATGATTATGTTATTGACGCTATTGATACAGTTACAGCAAAGCTTGATTTGGCCGTAAGATGCTATCAAAATAATATTCCTATAATAAGTTGTATGGGAACAGGCAACAAGCTTGATGCAAGTTTATTTGAAGTTTGCGATATTAACAAGACACAAACTTGCCCAC
>SACC01000168.1 GCA_009928745.1 Clostridia bacterium | reverse complement strand
AAATGCGGGAATACCATATAAGCAAGCTTCAGCAAGGGCAAGCTGTATAATCCCATGAATCTATCGCGTTTGCTACGCTTAGCCGAACGCAAAACCTCAATCAAGGTATCGTTGACCGTCGCGCCCTTTTGTTGAACAGTACAAGGCATAAAGCCCGTATGATTGGCTAATCCGCTGCTTTTGCCTTCATTTTTTATATACCTGCGCAAATCCATCATGCAAGGAATAGTCAACGGCTCTTCCGAATTGTAATTGCCGATATCGTACAATGCCCTAATATATACCGTAAGCATGAGATCATTAATGGTTGCTCCGTATTTTTTGCCTATTTCTTTAAACTTAATAAAAAGCTCTTTATCAATTTTTCGTTTTATAATACGCTTTTTATCATTAGAACACGGAGGCGTCAAAGGGAATACATGCTTATCCTTGACTTTGCTTATATTTTTATAAAGCTTCTCCGCTTCTTTCCTGCTTTCCTCATCAAACTTTGTATATACCTCTGTATGCGAACGGCTGCCTTCTTTTATCTCTACTTTTTTTATGCCGCCAACTACATTACAGTAATTTTCTGACAGTTTGTTCAAAAAATATTTGAAGTCTCCTCCGTCAAAGCACATATGATTGACAAGTAAACATAAGGTCGAGCGGTTATCCTTATTAAATATCGCTACCTTGTATTGAACATTGCTATCTGCTGATATTTCTCCTGTAATAAAATTGTTGATATCGCTTTCCAAGTCTACGCTTTCCCGCACCGTCAATATATCATCAATAGTATACTTTTCCACAGTCCAGTAAGGCTTAATGGGATTATTATGGTAAGCGCTGTGCAAAACCGGAGTTTTTTCGGTGAAACTCAGCAAAATATCTTTAAGGATTCTCGCATCTATAATATTATCGTAATACAGGACTGCGTGCACCATACGATCGTAATAGTTGCGGAAAAGATATTGCATCTTATCCCACATTTCTGCTCTTAATACTTTCATACCGCCTCCTTATTGTCTCCAGCTGGTGTAATAATCCTCTTCTGTCATAACTTTCTTCTGTACTGCTTTATTCTTGTTATGAAGCGCAAGCGCCGTCACGACTATGCAAATACTAATAAATGCGCCGCCAACGGGCATAAGCCAGTAAGGACTCCAGGGAATAATATCGCGAAGCGCAAGAATTACATATATCAAAGCTGATGAGGTCTGTATAAAAGCTATGGCTTCTCCGATTATCGCTTTTGAACCGGTGAAGGCGCTTAAAACAACTATTGCTCCAAGTATTGCAATGGGAAGCGCTATGAATAATAACCAAGTTTGAGTAATATTCGTCATAATCAATAGAATTAAGAAAATAGCTGTAAATATAAGCGTAACAATGCCTGATACAATAAGCTTTAGCAACGCATTATTTTTTTTCTGTATTAGTGTTGGCATAGGTATTACCATACCGACTATTGCAAAGAGGAATAATCCGCAGACTTCGATTAGCCAAGTCTTATTCCATGCGGAAGTAATAAAGCTTGCAGCAAGATATCCGATTGTCAATAACACCACCGCGCCGAGAACGCTAAGCGCTATTACGCCTGCTTTAGCAGCTTTTTTCTTAATCTGTTCTCTTGCCTGCTCAAAGTTAACTAGAGTAGCTTTGAAATTACCTAAGCTGTCAATACAAAGATTGTATATCATTTCATCGTCTTCCATACCCTTGATGCGGTATTCCTGCGCTCTGTCTAGCAATGTGCCCAAGATTTCCTCACGGTAATCCATAGCTTGTTGTGTAGGCGCGATAACGCGGAATTCCTTTTCCAAAAAATTTTTAAATCTGTTAATCATTTTGCCCTCCCAATATTAAATTGTTTAATATTTTATTTATTTTTTGCCATTCGGCTTTTTTTTCCTCATAAACCTTTTTTCCGGCATCAGTTATCGCATAATATCTTCTTCTGCCCCCTAAGCCGCCTTCGCCCCAGTAGGCTCGAATCAACGCGTCCTCCTCCATTCTCCTGAAAGCGGTATAGATAGTCGCGTCCTTGATATCCAGCATATCGTCGCCAGCGTCGTTTATCGCCTTGGATATCTCATATCCGTAGCTGTCTCTTTCAGTTAGTATTCTAAGGATTACTGTCTCGGTATGTCCTCTTAATATATCTCCGGTCATTGTCTCACCTCTATCCCCCACAAAAATGAATTTGTAAGTTGTTCAATTTCAACAGTACATAACCTGTTTATATACATAATATCACACGGTACATAAATATGCAACAACTTTTTAAATATTTATTAAAAAAATTCAGAATAAAATCATTATCACGTTTATAGACTTAAAAAATAACAACGGGAATTCGATTCGACGAAAACAATAATTTTTTGCATAAATGAATAAAAGCAGTATTATGAAAGCTAAGGATAAAAACCACAAAAACGAGTATAAAGCAAGAGGGCTTGAGGATAATTCAACTCAAGCCCTCTCACTAATTATATGATAAGGGGGAAAATTATAACAATTTTGAGCACATATTGTGCTTACACTATGATATTACCACAATAAATTTACCTTGTCAACACTTTTTTTATAAAAAGTTAAATTTTTCACCAGCTTTTCACTTTTTTAATTGTGTAAAGCTTTTCCAATTTTTACCAATTGATTTTATTCATATTTTAAAGACTTTCTAACGAGCATCTCTCCGGCGATTGCGCCGTCTGCTGCTGCCGTTACAACTTGTCTTAATGGTTTTACCCTGATATCACCTACTGCATAGACCATCGGTATAGATGTCTCCATTTTGTCATTAGTGATTATATAGCCGTTCGGCGCAAGGTCTTTTACCATATCTGTTTGAGGTTGTTGCCCGACTGCTACGAACAAGCCGTCAAGTTCTATTTCCCTCTCAACGCCAGTATTTACATCTTTAACAACCACGCCTTTCAAATTTTGCTCGCCGATTAACTGAGTAACTACGCTTTCAAGTATTAATTCCACATTACTGTTCTTAATTCTCTCCGCGAGCGTCGGACCTGCGCGAAACTGGTTGCGGCGATGCAGCAGCATAACTTTCTTTGCGAATTTTTCAAGATAAAGCGCATCCTCGACCGCAGTGTTGCCGCCGCCCACTACCATCACGGTTTTGCCCCTGTAAAAAGCAGCGTCGCAGGTTGCGCAGTACGATATACCGGAGCCTGTAAGTCTTTCCTCACCCTCGACCCCTAGTAGTCTTGGGCGTGCGCCCATTGCAAGAATTACCGCCTCCGCCTCAATAATACCATTGAATTCGGTATCTACGGATTTGCGCTCACCCTCAAGGACAAGCGAGGATACGGTATCATATATAATATCCACCTTTAACGCGGATATCTGCTCATTCATCTTCATAGACAACTCGAATCCGCCCACATTAATAAAGCCCGGATAATTCTCAATCTCGCTGGTTAGGCAGGCTTGACCTCCCATAGACATCTTTTCTATAAGCGCCACCTTAAGCCCGCCTCTTGACGCATAGAGCGCAGCGCTCATTCCGGCAGGACCGCCGCCTATTATTATAACATCGTACATAATTGCACCTCTCTATAGTTTCGCTCTTTTATTATACAAATTATACCAAAATTTTGCAAGCAGTTTTATCTTTTGCGCTCTTATCATGGTAAAGCATAGTATTACTAAAACGGGACTAGCATATATATAAATATGAAAAAGATTATACTTATATTATTATCCATATTATCTATTACATTAATTATTGGTATCTTTACTTCCTGCGCGCCTTTTACAGTTGTCGAGCCAATGCCTAAGAGCGAATATGATATCAGTGTAACGCTTGATGCGGCAGAACACAAATTAACAGGAAGTACGCAAATAACATATTATTCACGCATAAAGGGACTATCCTCTCTTTCATTGCAGCTCTACGCTAACGCTTACCGTGATATTGTAGTAAGCGAACAGAATATCGCTGCCGCTTATCCAAAAAGCAAGATAAGCTATGGCGGAATAGAGATATTAGGTATAACT
>SACC01000167.1 GCA_009928745.1 Clostridia bacterium | reverse complement strand
GCATTACTGACGGTTAAGAACATAATAACCAGAAGCGCGAGCGCGCTTATCCAAGCGAATCGTAAAATACCCGATAAAATCATACTAAAGCCATATGATAATGTCGGTGAAATGACAAGCGAATAGACAAGCACTCCTATAAAGGAAAGAAAAATGGTACACATCCAAGCAAAAAGCGCTAAGAATATCATCTCAAAATAATACACAAGCTTGATAAAAAAATCAGACAAGCCGACGGTGCGCATAATGTTATAATCTCTTTTTTTGCTCTCGGATACCGTCTTAACGGAGCCTTGCACCGCGCGGAAAACAAAGAACATAATTACTACAACCAGAAACGAAAATATATAAATCGAGATTTTGTCAATGCCCAGATTGCTTGCGCCTGCATACATATAATATGTCAAATAACCTGCCGCCTCAAGCTGCTGTCTTACTGCTTTTATCTTGGAAAGATCATTGACAACAGCAACTAAGCCCGCGTAGCGAGTAGAATTTCCTGTGTAATCCGCCGGATTACCCGCAACCATATCATCAAAAACATATATAGAACTGTCTCCATTAGCGGTAAGTCCTACAATAGTAAAGGTATTCATTGTACTGCCCATTTGGATAGAAATAGTAGTATTAAGCAAATTCATTGAAGTAAATCTGCGTTTTGCCGGCAGATTCAATACAATCTCACTATTCTGCTCGGGGAGTCTTCCTGAGTATAATAGACCGTCAAATACGCTTTTTGGTCTTACTCTCCCGCTAAGATGTTCGTCAGCTAATATATAGCTTACAGTAGAATTTAATAATGAATGAAAATAATTAACCGTAATAACGCCGTCAAGCGCCTTTACCGCTTCAATATCAACGACGGTCAAATCTCTTGCAGGATTGGTAACTATTTGTATATCGGTTTTGCAATAGTATTGATGATAACCGTCATCTTTGTTATACGCCATCAAGCCAATTATCAGCCAGATAAACATCAGGGATAACATTATTAAGCCGGTAAGAGAAAAGAAAGTGCGCTTGGGCGTCGAGAACATATTGTTCTTTGCAACTGTGGAGATAGCCATAATCTCGGCTGATTTTTTCTTGCTGACATCGCTGATAATCGGATATGGAATGCGTACCGATATATCCAGCACACTATCCTCAACAATTGCGCCGTCCGCTAAGCGTATCTTCCTTGTCGCATATGCGCTTATCTGGTCGAAACTGTGGGTTACGACAATAACAAGTTTATCCTTGCTTAGATTCCTCAATAAGGAAAGTATCTCCGCAGAAGTTTTGCTGTCAAGATTACCTGTCGGCTCATCGGCAAAAAGTATCGGCGCATCCTTTGCAAGCGCTCTCGCGATTGATACTCTTTGCTTTTGTCCGCCTGATAATCTGGTAGCGCGGTGATTGGCGTGCGCCCTTAGTCCAACCTTGTCCAACAACTCTAATATAATTCTACGACGCTCAGCCTTTACAGGATATCTGTTCAAAAGCGCAAGCTCAACATTTTGGTATACCGTATAGCTGTCAATGATGTTATAATCCTGAAAAATAAACGCTACGTGTTTTTTTCTGTATTCGGCTCGGTCAGCCTCGGAAAAATACGCCGTTTCCTCTCCGAAAAGGTACATTTCACCTTCTTCATAGCTATCAATACAGCTAATTACATTGAGAAGCGTGCTTTTACCGCTGCCGCTGCTGCCGGTAACTGCAATGAATTCACCTTGATAAAACTCAGCGTTGACTTTGTGCAAGCCGACCGCTACAGCTCCATTAGAAGAGTATATCTTAGATAAATCCTGCAATCTGATAATAGGTTTTATATCGTTATCCATATTTTTTAGCATAATTACCTCTATTCTAATTATTATAACACATTAATAATTTTATTAAAAACAGATTTTTGTTTATATTACATATTAGTTTACGCTTTTATTTACTGAAGAAAGAGCAGAATATTCTGCTCTTCCATGTTAATTCAGCTTATTAATTATGTCTACTCTGACGCAGCGTCGGCTTCTGCTTTTTGCGCTATAGCGGCTTTCTCGGCTCTCCTTTCGTTGAGGACAGCGAGTATTCGCTTGTGCTCTTTGTCGTCAAGCGCATATTTCCATGTAGGAATAACTGACAAAAGACAACCTAGAGCCGGAGGTATTGAAACTATAAAGAATAAAATCATCATGAATGGAGTGTAATCTCCGGTAAGTCTTGGAATACCGCCTGCGCTTATGTATTCGTTGACCTCGGCAACTCGCGCATCGGAAAATCTTACTATCGTATAAGCAACACCCGCTAATATTGTAGCAATACCGGACTGCAGCTTTACAATAAAGGTTTGACCGGAGAAGAATAGCGCGTCGGGTCTTGTGCCGCTCTTGTATTCTTCGTAATCCACGCAGTCTGCTATCATTGTTGACTGCAACACAGTTGTAACGCCTCCTGTACCCCCTGCAATCAAGAATAGCACGAAGCATACCGCTACCCATCCGCCTGCGGTTAACGAGTGCGGAGCAATCATATAAGCGACGAATATCAGGATATACGGTAATATGCTTAGTAGATTTGACCAGTTGTAAAGATTCTTTTTGGAGGCAATTTTTAGCAAATTAGGGGTCATTGCCATACCTGCGAATTGTCCGATAAACATACCGCCGCCAAGTAGCGCTAAATAGATGAGCGCGAGCATAGGGTTCTTACTGGCAAAATAATATGTAACTAAGGGAATCGCCGCTAACATAATAAGAGATTTTGTACTGCCTAACACGCCGGATAAAAGTATCTGGCTAAAAGGCTTGTTTTTTGCAATAACTTTGATATTCTCTTTTAACGAGTTCTTTTTGTCCGAGGGCGGTATCTTTTCTCTTACCTTAAAGCCCACCAGCTGGAAAAGGGCAGTACCGACTACCGCAAGAATCGCGGCAACAATTAAGAAGCCCCAACGCTCGCCGTTAGCTGAACTCATATTGCCCGATTGAGACAGCATATTGCCGGTAGCCAACGCCATAGATTGCATTGACAACAATACCACACCGCCGCCAATACCGCCGAATATACGGGCAAGTGACAAAAGCTTGTTACGGTCTTTGTCGCTCTCGGTCATAAGCGCTGTTATACCCCAAAGTGGAATATCGCCTATTGTATATATCATTCCCCAAAGAATATAAGTGAATGCCGCCCAAGTAATCAGTCCTGCGTTAAGTAGTTTGTCCGGATTACTGCTTACATCATAAAAACCGAAGCTTGTAAAGCATAGTACGGTTATTATCATTATAGGTATAGGCACAATCATCAGATACGGACGGCATTTGCCGAACTTAGTACGCGTACGGTCAACGAATGTACCCATAATCGGATCATTGAAAGCGTCCCATATTCTTGCGAATGCGAATATCAAGCTGACCGCAAGGGCTGGGATAAGTAAGGTGAACTGCAAATAATACATCAGACAAGCGCCTACAATGTTGTACATTATATTCTGTCCTGCCATACTTGCCAGATATATATTTTTTTCGCCTCTTGTATAGGTTTTTAACGCGGGTGCGCTGTATTGATTAGCGCTCAAACTTATGTTGCTCTCCATAACGCACCTCCTATTAAGCAATTATATTCTAACAGACAACAGGTGACTTTATAAGAAAATTTCTCCTAATCTTGCGATTTATTCGAAATATGCTATTACAATTCCTTGCTTTCAGAGTAATTTAGGACTGTATAGGTAATGAATGAGGATGAGGATTCGCATGAGTAGAGACTAGACACAGGAAGAATTGCATAATGCAAGCAAAGCTATGAAAGTAGCCGACATTTAGGTTATGAAGAGTTCTGCGAACAATTGGATAAGACCATCTTCACAGCCTATTGTAAGGATGCAAATAATAACTTTATTACAATCAGTGGCCCATATAAACACAAAGAAGAATTAGAAAAGCAATTGCAGGAGCATTTCAGCCACTTGAAAGTAATCACAGTGATATCCAAGGAGGATATTGCTTTTATCAAGGAAAATCTCGAATAAGCCCTCACTAAAATAAGCCTCGTTACTG
>SACC01000166.1 GCA_009928745.1 Clostridia bacterium | reverse complement strand
TATTAATTGTTACTTTTTCCTTTGTTATTACTATTTCAATAGGCTCCAACTCCAACCAACGTCATATTGACGGCAATTATTACAGTATTGGAGCAGAAGAGCCGTCTTTTTTTATGGGGGATGACGGATACTATACTTTCACAAAGCTTGTCGATAGGGATTTTCGAATACTTCAGCTTACCGACTTGCATATAGGCGGCGGTATTTTTTGCGTAGAAAAAGATAAGAAAGCTTTAGATGCGGTTTTTGCAATGGTAAAGCGTACCCAACCCGATTTGATAATATTCACAGGAGATATTATGTACCCTTTCCCGCCTCAAAGCGGGAATATCAATAATATAAAGACAGCTAAGCAGTTTATTAGTATGATGGAAAAGCTTCAGGTACCTTGGACGATTGCATTCGGTAATCATGATATGGAGTCATATAGCTTGGCAAAAAGAAAGCATCTTTCGCAATTTTTTACAGCTGACGATTTGAAATATTCGGTTTATACCGAGAATCCTGCTGGTTATGATATTCATGGTTACGGCAATCAGATTATCAATATCCGTAACGCAGACGGCACGCTCAATACTTCCTTAGTAATCTTTGACAGCAATCAATATATTAACGGCAATATGTTTAAATACGATATAATACGAGATAATCAGGTCGAATGGTATAAGGATTCCATACTTGCGCTCTCTGTCGAAGAGAACGGCATTGGCGATGGCGAGGTTGTGTCTTCACTTGCATTCTTCCATATACCGCTTAACGAATATCAGACCGCATGGGATTTGTATACCGAAGGCAACGCTGCAGTAGAATATCTTTATGGCGGCAGGGATGAAGAAATATTGGCTCCAACGCTAAAAGACACGCTTCCACAAGGTAAATTGTTCGAAGAGATGGTGAAATTAGGGAGTACTAAGGCGACTTTTTGCGGACATAATCACAAAAACAACTTTGCAATTATTTATCAGGGTATACAATTATCGTTCAGCAATACCATTGTGTACCTTGGACTTTTTGGGATAGACAAGACCGATGCTTACCGCGGGGGCACACTAATAACAATCGATAGCGATAGCGGATTCAACAGTGAGCTTGTATTTCTTGCAGAAGCAGATTAGTAAAGCATAAAGAATTTATCGAATAAAATCAAAATTGCTTTGAATATTACATATTATTTATTAAATGGTAAAAACTGTTTGACATAATCGTATTATTTGGTATAATAGTATTACTATAAAACCGATAGCGGAAGGTGGTGAAAAAGAATGTCAATCGTAAAAGTACGCGATAACGAGACTTTAGACAGCGCATTGAGACGTTTTAAGCGTCAGTGCACCAAAGACGGTATCATCGGTGATATTAAACGTAAAGAAGCGTATGAGAAGCCCAGCGTGAAAAGAAAGAAGAAAGCTGAAGCTGCTCGTAAAAGAAAAGCAACCAGAGATTGATCGAATTTTTGACTGTCGGCAATATTGCCGACAGTTTTTCTGTCTGTCTAAAATAATATAAACTTTCTCCATACATTCAAGGGCTTAGGTATGAAATTAAATTATATAACATATATAAAGCCTAAAAATGATAAATTGTTTCAATATTCTTTAAGATTGGATTTTATGATTAGATTATAAAATTAATTTCTTTTAAAAGGCTTAAAGTCCATATCGTCGATTATTTTGTCGGTAACAAATGTATTAAGCATCAGACTGCCTCTTTTAATTACCTCATATCCGTATTTGCTTCTTATTTCATCAATACTTTTTTCTATCAATTCTGATTTGTCAGCCGTTTCCTTGAACATATTTTGCTGATAGCCTTCATTATCGCCTATAAGATTAATAGCGGTAACTGTTATAGCTCTTATCGGCAGTCCGGTTTTTTCGTTCCACAATTCTTTCAGCAAGGTTATTGCGTAGTGTATCAATTCGCTGGCAGAGTTAATCGGAGCAAGTGTTTTTAACTGCTTGCCGCTATGACTCATTGAATTGTCTTTCACAGTAAGATGCAAGCCGTTTGCCCGCAAAGAATACTTGCGTAATCTTGTTGCGACAAGCTCGCAAAGCGCTATAATCAGCGTTTTAACCTCAGTCATATTCATCATATCCCTAGCGGCAGTTGAGCCGTTGCCTACGCTTTCGGGAATACTTTTGTATTCGGACTGACTAACCTCTTCATTATCATTGCCGTTAGCGTAGTCATACAGTTTTTCGCCCACTATACCGAATCGCTCTGATAACAGCCGTATATTTGTTTTGGCAAGCTCGCCGATTGTACGTATTCCCATTTTTTCGAGCGCAACTACGGTCTTTCTGCCTACCATCATCAATTCTCCGACAGGTAGTTCCCATGCAATTTTTTTATAATTATCACGATTGATTTCCGTTGTGGCATCAGGTTTTTTGTAATCGCTGCCAAGTTTTGCAAAGATTTTTGAGTGCGAAACACCTACTGAAACAGTAATTCCAAGCTGCTCTCTGGATTTTTGACGAATAGCGTCAGCTATTGTTTTGCCGTCTCCAAAAAGTCTGCGGCTGCCTGTAACATCTAACCAGCATTCGTCCAATCCGAAAGATTCTACTCGGTCAGTATAGGAAGCGTACAATGCGAATAGCGCATTAGAATACCATACGTACGCAGTATAATCCGGTGGAACAAGTATCAAGTCCTTGCACTTTGCTTTTGCCTGCCATATAGCTTCGCCGGTAATAATGCCGAACTTTTTTGCTTCAGTGCTTTTAGCTAATATTATGCCGTGTCTTTTCTCCGGATCGCCGCATACGGCAATAGGATATCCTTTGAGTGCGGGATTCTTCGCGCATTCAACAGAGGCGTAAAAATTATTCGCATCGCAATGCAATATTGTCCTATCAGCTTCCATAATGTGACACTTTCATATATATATTATACCATAAATATTAATTACTATATTGCAAAAAATACTTAATAGCTGTATAATTATAGTAGCTAAAAAGTTAGATTATTATATATTTCAGGAGAAAATGGATAATAAACATATATGCGAAATATGCGGCGCAAGGCTTGCAGAATATCATTTTACAAAAACTAGCGGCGGCAAGAGCCGTACATTTCATGTATGCGGAAGCTGTAAGAGCATTTTGGATAAAGAACTCGAAAAAAAGGCAGTAGAGCTCAATATGAATCTACTTGCGGAGGCGCAGCGGGTTTGTGTCTGCGGAGTTACGCTCAACGATATAAGGCGCAGCGGCTTTGCGGGATGTCCACAATGCTATAATACTTTTCGGGAGTATCTGCTAGGTGTTATAAGAGACTATCAGGGTAGCGCACAGCACAAAGGCAGGAACGGCAAGGCGCGTCCGCCTGTCGATATTGAATCGTTGTACTTGGAGCTAAAGAGAGCCGTCGACGAAGAGCGTTTTTCAGACGCATCGAAGATTAAGGCGCAGATAGATGAGCTGCGCAAAGAATGGGAGGAGGATAAATAATGGAATATCTTGTTGTATCCTCAAGAATCCGCCTTGCGCGTAATTTCTCTGGCTTGCCTTTTCCCGTCAACTGTTCGCCAGTTCACGCAGATAAGGTTTATACTACCGCAAAAAGGGTTTCGGACAAGCTTTTTGAGAACGATTTTATAAAAATAAAATCCATGTCAAGCCTAGAGCGCAATTCTCTTATTGAGAGTCATCTAATAAGCCCTTTATTATTAGAGAGCAAATACGGCGCGCTGATACTCAATAAGGAGCGTAATATATCAATTATGCTTATGGAAGAGGATCACATCAGGGCGCAATGTATGGAGAACGGACTTTCACTTAAGAAATGCGATGAGCAACTGTCCTGCTTTGACGACGGTCTTTCAAAGGCGGCAAATATCGCCTATGATTATAAATTGGGCTATATAACAGCTTGTCCTTCTAACATCGGTACAGGGATGCGCGCTTCGGTTATGTTGTTCTTGCCGTCAGTTACCATTAATAAGCTTATTCCGCAGATAAAAAGCAAGGTTGAGGCGGCAGGGCTGACAATAAGAGGTATATATGGCGAGGGCAGTGAGGCGGAAGGGTGCATGTATCAGATATCCAATAGAATTTCTTTAGGAGTAGATGAGC
>SACC01000165.1 GCA_009928745.1 Clostridia bacterium | reverse complement strand
CAAACAGAGTGCTTAACGAAAAAGGCTTTAATTATTATGCGGAAGTCTGCTTAAACCGTGAGAATTTCCCCGAAAGGACATATGGCGAATTAAAACTTGGCGCAGGAGAATATGACGCGCTAATTGTTAATCTCGGCACTGGCGAAGGGGATAATTGGTGGTGTGTGGCTTTTCCGCCTCTTTGCTTTATACCGGCAGAGGATAACGGTACAGACAAGATTGAATACAAGTCCAAAGTTGCAGAATGGCTTGATAAAATAATGAACTAATATTAATAGGAGACTTTTATGGGAAGAAACAAAATTTTTGCTATAATAGCCGTGCTGCTTGTTATTGCTTCGCTGACCTTATATTTTACAATGTATAATTATGAGGTTAGAGTCAATGATGAGTTGGATTTTACAGCGGTGGTGCTTAAGCAAGGCTCGACTGGCTCACAGGTAAGAACAGTGCAGACAAAGTTAAAAAACTGGGGTTATTATACCGGGAGCGTAGACGGTATATATGGACCTAAAACTGTGGCGGCGGTAAAATACTTCCAGCAAAAAAACAAACTGTCAGTGGACGGTATCGTGGGAGCAAAAACTGCGGCGGCGCTCGGTATGAGTCTATCATCTAGCGGCAGCAGCGGATATAGCAGCTCTGATGAATATTTGCTTGCTAGATGTGTTTATGGCGAGGGACGAGGAGAGCCGTATACCGGTCAGGTTGCAATAGCCGCAGTGGTACTCAACAGAGTTAAAAACTCAAAATTTCCTAATACAATAGCCGGTGTAATATACCAGCCGGGTGCATTCACCATCGTTGCTGACGGACAGATTAACCTAACGCCTAACAGCACAGCGCTATCTGCTGCCCGCGACGCGTTAAACGGCTGGGATCCTACTAACGGATGTATTTATTATTATAATCCCGCAACGGCAACCAGCGCCTGGATATGGTCAAGAGAAGTTAAGCTAATTATCGGGCAGCATCATTTTGCGGTTTAGGGGGAAATTATGAAAAGAAAAGGTTTAGTTATTTTACTAATAATTATGGCTTCGGTTTTTGGGCTTACTGCTGCGGGGCTCGGTATCGCATGGGGAGTTACAAGCCGTCAGGCGAGCGCGGAAAATAGATTTTTTAGGTCAACTCTGGAGGATGTGTACCAGAAAAGTTACTATGAGTTGACAAATAACCTTTCCAATATATCCTCTTCTCTTAACAAGCTATTAGTCAGCAACAGCGATAATATGCAAAAACAATTACTTGACGAAATATCCGCATATTCAGCAAGCGCGGTAACTAATTTGGCAAGTGTCCTTGCAGATAATACGAATGCGGAAAAAATGATGAAATACATTAATCAGGTAGGAGATTATTCGGCATATTTACAATATAAACTTAATCAGGGTGAAAACATCAGCGATGAGGATGAAAATATTATAGCATCTATATATGCGGCTATGCTTGAGATAGAAAAGGCGCTTGAAAAAGTGAAAGAAGAAGTAGAAGTTAAGGGATATGTGTTCCTTGAGAACTTCGGCAAAGATAACGATGTGCTTACTGGAATGCTTAACGATCTTGAGAGCGCAAATGTTCAATATCCTTCCTTAATATACGACGGACCTTTTAGCGAGGCGTTGGAAGAAAGAGAACCAAAAGGACTAATAGGAGAGGATATTGACGCTGAAGCAGGCAAACAAAAAGTAGAGAGTTATCTCCTTAATCATACGGTTAATTCGATAGAATTTTTAGGAGAAGGAACTAATCATTTTGCAATGCTGATATACAAAGCAGATACGGAAATGGGAGAAGCGTATATCGAAATTGCCAAAAAGGGCGGCTCAATTATATCTATGAATCTTCCGCATGAAGTTGATAATCCCGCGTACAATGAGGAAGAATGCGTGACGGCGGCGGACGAGTATATCGCGGCAATCGGATATAGCAATATGAGCGCTGTATGGGTAAGCAATTATAATAGCATAATATATGTGAATTTTGCGTATGTGCAGAATAATGTGATCATTTACCCCGATCTTATTAAAGTTAAGGTATCAGCGGATAATAAAGCGATTGTTGGTGTAGAAGCGCTGAATTATGTTTACAACCATGTTACCCGCACAATCGGCGCGCCCGCGCTGACGGAAAGTCAAGCAAGAAACGCAGTATCAACAAAAATTACTGTGGAATCAATTAGACTCGCCATTGTACCGGTTGGCGGGGGTAAAGAAAAGCTGACTTATGAAGTCTACGGTGTGACCAATGAAGATAAGTATTTTATTTATGTTGACGCTAATACGGGTAAGGAAATTAATATCTTACGCGTTATCGACAGCGATAAAGGCGAATTATTGGTTTAAGCTGAAATATTCAAAAACGCTTAATAATATAACCAATTTTATTAATATACTGCGTCTGTGGAAAATCCACGGACGCAGTAATGTTAAGAATTACGAATAATTATTACTAATAGCTGCACTTGCAAGTAATTTGCAAAACTGCAAAGTCCAATACAAATATTGACCCTAAAAAAATCATTTTTTTTGTTTTGAATCCTTTCAACTTTTATTGTAAAATATTTCTTGCTAATAATTTAACAATTATATTAAAAAAATATATTATTGCTGTTGACTATGTTTGGGGCTTGTAATATAATCTATATAGTTATTATATTATTTAAGTTAAGGATTCTAAGGAGGTTTCAGAATGAGTATTAAAAAAACCATTGACGGAAATACTGCTGCCGCTCATATTGCGTATGCATTTAGCGAAGTAGCTGCGATATATCCAATCACCCCGTCGTCACCTATGGCAGAAGTTGCCGATGAAATGGCGGCGGCAGGCACCAAGAATTTGTTCGGTCAAAAATTGCGTCTTGCAGAGCTACAGTCGGAAGCAGGAGCAGCCGGCGCAGTACACGGGTCACTCAATGCAGGCGCTTTAACCACAACTTTTACAGCAAGTCAAGGCTTGCTTCTTATGATTCCCAATATGTACAAGATAGCGGGTGAATTGCTGCCTTGCGTATTCCATGTAACCGCAAGAGCGCTAGCTGCGCACGCTTTGTCAATATTCGGAGACCATGCGGATGTTATGGCTTGCCGCCAGACAGGTTTTGCAATGCTTGCTTCTGCATCAGTTCAGGAAGTAGCCGATCTTGCGCTTGTTGCGCACCTTGCAACACTTAAGGCAAAAGTGCCTTTCCTTCATTATTTTGACGGATTCCGCACAAGTCACGAGTTATCTAAGGTAAACCTTCCCAGCTATGACGAGATTAAGCCGCTTGTCAATATGAAAGAAATAGAGAATTTTAAGTCTCGTGCGCTTAATCCTGAGCATCCCGTTCAAAAGGGCACCGCGCAGAATCCCGATATATATTTTCAAAACAGAGAGACGGCTAATAAGTACTATGAAGCAGTGCCGGCAATCGTTACAGAGATGATGGACAAAGTCGGCGCGCTTACAGGACGCAAATATAAGCTGTTCGATTATATTGGAGCGCAAGACGCTGAAAAGGTCATCATAATAATGGGTAGCGGAGCAGAATCGGTTGAGGAGACCGTTAATTACCTTGTGGAAAAGGGTGAGAAAGTCGGCGCTATCAAAGTTAGATTATACCGTCCTTTCGCAATCGACGCCTTTGTCAACGAGCTTCCCAAGACTACAAAGTACATATCTGTGCTTGACCGCACCAAAGAGCCGGGCAGTATCGGCGAGCCTCTTTATCTTGATATAGTAGCGGCGCTTTCAGAAGCAGGCGTTACTGGTATTAAGGTTAACTGCGGCAGATACGGTCTTGGTTCTAAAGAATTTACACCTACTATGATTAATGCGGTTTATGAGAATATGAAGACTGACAGCATCAATCATTTTGTGGTTGGTATTGAAGATGATATCACCAACAAATCACTGTCTTTAATCAACAATATAGACGCTGCGCCCAAGGGCGCGAAGAGCTGCATATTTTACGGTCTCGGCTCGGACGGTACAGTCGGCGCTAATAAGAACAGCATTAAGATAATCGGCGACCATACCAATAAATATGTTCAAGGTTATTTCTCCTATGACAGTAAGAAATCGGGCGGTATAACTATATCCCATCTGAGA
>SACC01000164.1 GCA_009928745.1 Clostridia bacterium | reverse complement strand
CTATCGTAGCGCGGATACTGTAGTTAAGCTATGCGCCGATACGATGAACAAGACGGGTTTTGACGAAATATCGCTTGGCTCGTTAAGTACGGGTGATTATCCGCCTTTGTTGGAGGTTATAAAGCGACTGCGTCCTATGACTCAGGAAAAATATGTCAATTTGGCTTTGCCGTCTTTAAGAATGGACTCTTTTAAGGGTGAGTTCTCGGAGGAGGCAAGGAAAAGCTCGCTCACTTTCGCGCCTGAGGCAGGCACTGAAAGACTGCGCAAGGTAATCAATAAGAACATTACTGAAGAGGATATCGAAAAAGCTATGACGCAGGCTTTCGAGCAGGGTTATAGCAGTGTAAAGCTGTATTTTATGATTGGATTGCCTACCGAAACCGACGAGGACCTCGACGGAATAATCAAGACAGTCCGCAAAATTAAATCGTTATACGGTACAATAAGGAGAAGCGGGGCGCTTAATATCAGCGTAAGCTGCGCAGTCTTTATCCCTAAGGCGGTTACGCCTTTCCAATGGGAGGCGCAGTTGTCTTTTGAGGAAATGAAACGTAAGCAATATTATCTTAAAGAAGCGTTACGGATAAAGGGCGTATCCTTCCATTATCACGACAGCACGACAAGCGTGTTAGAGGCTGTTTTTGCAAGAGGAGACAGAGCGCTCTCAAAGGTTATAGAAAGAGCGTATGCTTTGGGCGCTTGCTTTGACGGATGGACGGAGTTCTTTAAGTACGATGTTTGGTGTCGCGCGTTCAAAGAAGAGGGAATAAATATGGACGATTATACATCCGCAAGATCGATAGACAGCGAGTTGCCTTGGGAGTTTATCGACTGCGGAGTAAGAAGGGAATTTTTGCTTGCCGAGAGAGCTAAGGCATATTGCGCAGAAAGCACTTTGTCCTGCAACCTGAATTGCAACGCTTGCGGAATGACAATATACGGTCCCTGCAATAGGTGGCAGCAATGATTACATTAAAATATAACAAATGCGGCGCAATGGCGTTCATATCGCATATCGATTTGTTACGGCATATTGTGCGAGCAATTCGCCGTACAGGATTCCCCGTTAAGTTTTCAGAAGGTTTTAATCCGCATATGCTTATCAATCTTGGCGTGCCGTTGCCGCTTGGTATGAACAGCTCTGCAGAATATGTAACTATCAATACTGATACGGCGGCATCGCTGTTTTTAGAAAAATATAATGAGGTTGCCCCTGAGACATTAAGGGCAACTGCAGCGTACGACGTGCTGAAGAATCCGAATTTTGCCGGTAAAATAGTCGCCGCAGATTACAGTATTAAGCATAAAGGCGCAGTAGCTTTCAAAAACGAAATTGAGAACATTATAAATATGAAAGAATATATTATAAAGTATCCAAGCAAAAAGAATCCACAAGGTGTGAAAGATATCATACCTTATCTTTACGGACTGAAGGTGTATGAGGATACTATGATATTCTGTATTGCAGCAGGCAACGAAACGCTACGCGCTGACAAACTGGCAGAGGCGCTGGCGGAGACGTTCGGCTTTACGGCAGATGTTAGTGAAATCTGGAAATACAACCAATATTTAAGAGATAAATTATTAATTAATGCCGATGAAACATTAAAAAATCCATAACAGAAAAGCAAATTAAGTGTCTTATATTATTTGTTTAAACGGGGGTGGAATATGAAAATCATATATTTGGACAAAAATTTATATTGTACCCGCTCTGCGTATGTATGGAACGGGGAGCTTTGGGGCTTTAATGCCGAAGACAAAAGCATCAGTCGTTTTGTCGCGAATATTTATAAAGCAAAAATTGCTCGCGTTGTTTCGGGTCTAGACGCAGTATTTGTAGACCTTGGCAAGAGCAAAACCGGATTTTTGCCTTTGTGCGGTAAGGATATTTCAGGATACAAGGAAGGTAATTATGTGATGTGTCAGGTAAAACGCGATTACTTTGGCAGCAAAGATATGGCTGTCAAAGAGGATATCGCAATTGCTGGCAATCTGGCGATTTACCTGCCGCGAAGTCAAGGCGTTAATGTAAGTAAAAAAATAACGACAGATCGGCGGGCTGAATTGATAAAACTATTCGTCGGTAAGGAGTGCGACGCGGGAATTATTCTTCGTACCGCCGCTGAAAAGGCGGAAAGAGAGCAGGTTCTTGAAGAAATAGAGAATTTGAAAAGTAAATGGATGCAAATAGAAGAAACATACCGCAAAATGCAGGGCGCGGGACTTGTTTACCGTGAGCTTAATTTATGTGACCGTATCAAAAGAGACGAAATGCATGAAATAGACAAGATAATTACCAACGATTACGAGACATACAAAGAATTCGAGGGCAAAGCCGAATTTTTTGATAAGAACTACGATTTATTTGATTATTACGGGCTTAGCCGAGATATCGAGGGTATCGCCAATAAAAAAGTGGACCTTCCTAACGGCGGCTCGCTTGTGTTCGACTATACCGAGGCATGCACTTTGGTAGATGTAAATACCAATAAGCATTTGGGCAAAGACGATATGGAGACAACTATATTCGAAACGAATATTATTGCCGCTCGCGAATTAATAAGACAAATAGTTTTGAGGAATATCAGCGGAGCGATATTAGTAGACTTTATTAGTATGAAAACTCCCGAGCATAATGAAGCACTATTAGAGGCGTTGAATCATTATTCTAAGCTGGATAAGGTATGCACCTCAGTTCTAGGTATGACTAAGCTCGGATTAGTCGAGATAACAAGACGCAAGACCGATCAGCAGAGAGATATCTTACTTTTAGACACTTGCAAGAACTGCAACGGCACGGGCAAATTGTTTAAAGCCGAGTATGTATTATGCAAGGTGCTGGGTAAAATGATTGACATAAACCGCGAGAACAGTCCGCGACGTTTTACCATAATGCTTTCGTCAAGAATTTATGAGGCTCTTGAAAATTCCTTTTTTATCGAGGAAAGCCAAAGGCGTTTTCCACGCGCTGACATAAATATAGTATTGGATGACAGCATGGGTAATTGCGAATATCGAATTCAAATATAAAAGCTTTGAGGTAAAAATGAGCAATAACAAAACAAAGCAAGTCAAAGGAAAAGCAACGCCGTCAAAAGGTGACAGCGATATTAATAAAACAAAACGCAAAGTTGTGAGGATAGCTAAAAAAGTTAAGCGCAACAAACCTTTATTCGTGGCTTTAGTGATTATTGCAATTATTATCGTTGCCGTAGTTATCGTATTGTATTCGGCAGGTCACCTTAACGGTTTAATTAGTTACATACAGCAAAGCGTTAACTCCAACACTAATAACAATACTAATAATTTTCACACTGACTACTCTGCCTGCACAAAGTGTTTCTCTTGAGTGGTATGTTGGGACATGGAAGTATGAGAACATTCAGACCGGGGATGAATTCATCATAAAGCTAAGAAAGACACAACGAGAAATAAAGGCAGTCTTTGGTGGAGGGACTGAGGAGTGTCTTGTAGGTGTCTACAGTTATAAAAAAAATAATCAATTGCTGATTGATAATATAAACAGATTCTATGATAATACTAATCCTGTATCCTATATGTGTCTTTTCCAGTAACGACGGATTAAATATTAGATTAGGATTGGGCGTTATTGATTATACAATGACAAATAGTAAATCAAAATTTAAAATGATTTACGAACCAAGCAGCCTTGAATTTAACACTCTGTCTCCCGCAACAATTAAATGGACGCTCGTTGTTACAGAACAGGAATACATCTTCACACCAATTGAAGAGAGGTTCCCGCGAGGCACCAACCTGCCAACGGAAATGATTCTTACTAAAGTGGAATGATATAGTACTTACAAAGGTTGAATGATGGCTGTCTATAGTGTGAGGTTCCGTTAAGGCTATCAGAACAGTTAGGTGTGATAATAATGGCAGTATTACCAGAGATTATAATTTTTTAAAATATCCTATGAAAACAATAAAAGCATTATTTCTTATTCTTTTTATAACCGTATTCTCTACGATGTCTGAATATATCACATCAAATAGGCCACTGTATCACTCACAAATGAGCCACCAAGAAAGAGCTGTAAACTTGACATAAAAGTATTAATTTTTTTTCTGTTT
>SACC01000163.1 GCA_009928745.1 Clostridia bacterium | reverse complement strand
AGACAGGTACTGAAGGCGCAAAGAAAGAAAGCCTTTTTGTATTCGGTATTTATTTGTCTGGGTCAAACAATCGTATTTGTGACGCTCGGACTAATTGCCGCTTCCTTAGGAAGATTAATGGGAATTGGCGGCTTCGGCAAGATATGGAACGGTATTTTGATAGCGATTATGGTCTGGATGTCTCTTGAGATGTTCGGAATAACCAATTTATTGTCAAGAGGAAGCGGCGCAGTGTCAAAAGTTACGCAGCGGGGCATTTTAGGCGCGTTGCTTGTGGGTATGGTGGGCGCTTTGTTTTCCACACCTTGCTCAACTCCCGTTCTAACGGCAATGCTTGCTTATGTCTCCACAAACGGCGCGGGAATATTGACCGGAGGACTTTTACTGCTTAGCTATTCTTTAGGTCATAGCATTCTGCTAGTTATTGCAGGTACTTCGTTGGGTTTTGTAAAATCGCTGACAGGCTCAAGCAAGTTTTCCAAAGTAGCGGTAGGCATAAAGATAGTCTTAGGACTGCTGACGCTGACCTTAGCGGCATACCTTATTATTATTACTTTCTTTAGTTAGGAGTGGTTATGGACGATGTAAAGAAAAAGTCTGAAAATCTCGAAACGAATTTACTGAAGATTAAAGACTTATCCCATACAGCGCAATATCTAAAAGGTTAAAAACTTTCATAACTCTAATACCGTCTAATTGCCTTATGCCTTTACGATAATACAAGGAGAAAACTTATGGCAGCGAATAAACCTAAAATAGCATTCGTATGCGTGCATAATTCTTGCAGAAGCCAGATTGCCGAAGCGCTCGGAAAGCATTTTGCATCGGATATTTTTGACAGCTATTCTGCAGGCACTGAGATAAGCAGCGGGATTAATCAGGACGCGGTGCGATTGATACTCGAATTGTATTCGATAGATATGACAACTCAGCGTTCAAAATTGTTATCGGATATACCCTCTGTCGATATAGTCATCACGATGGGCTGTAATGTAAAATGTCCTTTTTTGCCGTGCAAATTCAGGGAAGATTGGGGACTGGACGACCCGTCCGGCAAAAGCGATGAAGAATTTTTGAAAACTATAAAGCAAATTGAAGAAAATATAAAGCAACTTGTTAATCGAATACAAAATAAAAATATAAATTTATAAAGCAATTGTCTTTTTTCTTTCGCAGGTGTATAATTGTAATGCATTTTGCATAAAAAACAATCTGGAGTATTTATGAGAAAATTTAAAAACCTTTTAATGTTGGCTATAATTGCAATGCTTATTGCGATTACTTTTTCCGCATGTGATCCGACAAGCGGCGCGCTTAAGCTAGAAGACTTGGACATTGACGCGGTAGACGCGGTAGATATCCCTATAGGTACATATACCTTGCCTTATACCATTGAGAATCTCAGCGAGTACATAAGCCAATTCGGGTTGACTGTGAATTTGTCTGTGGTAGACCAAGAAGACAATATAATCAATGTATCGGGTAATACCATAGTTGTTGAAGCGGGCAAAATATATACTGTCAACATAGAAGTCAAGCAGGGCGAAACAGTTGTCAAAAGTAAAAGCATAACGGTAACGGCGGTTGATATTACGTTAACCCTTGCCGCGCCGCAAAATCTTTTCCTATACGATCATGATTATATTACATTCAATAGCGTAGAGAATGCAACCTCATATGATATTGATATCAACGGCACCGTTGTAAGCAATATTTCGAATATGTATGATATAAGCGAGCTCTACAATACTCCGGACAATTACACGGTGAAAGTGAAGGCGAAAGCAAGCGGATATTTTGATTCGCCGTACTCAGAGCTGACACTCAGCACGGTAATTGAGAGCATATCGCTTGCGTTTACTCCTCTAGGTCAATACGTAGAAGGGGATTATCTTAATTATGAGCTTATAAGTATCCTTGCTAATTATGCAGATGAGCGCAACAGAACTATACCGACAACGGGCTGCTTAATATCCATACCGCAGGGCGTTGCGCTTAGTCCCGAGGATACCTTGGTTGAGATTTCGCATGTCGCAAGCGGCAAAAGTTTGAGCTTTGCGATTACCGTTTCTCCGCTTAGCGAGGCGGTCTGGACGGTTACCTTCAACGGCAGCGGCGGCGCAAGAACCGGCGGCGGAGCTGAAGTGCAACAGATTAATCATAACGATAGCGCGGAAGCCCCAATATATACAAAAAAGGATTATCTATTCTTAGGCTGGGATGCGGACTTTTCAGAGGTCAAAGGCAGCATAACCGTTAATGCAGAGTGGCTGAACACGACAGTCGGCACGTCAGGCTTGGATTATGAAGCAAACTATGATTATCAATCCTATTACGTTACCGCTTATTGGGGCAGCTCGGATATAGTCGTCATACCCGCAACACACAACGGTTATCCCGTGATAAATATAGGCAATAACGCATTTCTTAATAACAAAACGATCAAATCGCTATATATACCCGCAAGCGTGCGCAGTTACGGCATTATGCCTTTCGTTGGATGTACTAATTTTACCGCCTTTTATGTAAGCAGTGACAGCGAATATTTAAGCGCAGTTGACGGCGTGCTTTACAATAAGGCAGGCAATACGCTGCTACAATGTCCGGAGGGGAAGGAAGGCGTTCTTAATATTCCGGACGGAGTAACGACTATTGGTTATAACGCAATGGCAAGCTGCATTAAGCTGACGGACATAATAATTCCCGATTCGGTCTACGACATAGCGGACAGAGCCTTTTATAATACGGCGTGGCTATCTAACAAGCCTGACGGTGTTGTATACGCTGGCAAAGCGGTCTATACTTACAAGGGTATAATGCCTGCCGATACTACTTTAGTACTCAACGCTGATACCGCGGGTATTGCAGGCGCGGCGTTCGAGTTGCAGGATAATTTATCGAGGGTGACTCTTGAGAACGGCGCCCTGAAAGTTATAGGCAACTACGCTTTCAACGGATGCGATAATCTCACTGATATACTTATCCCCGATACCCTTATTAAGCTTGGCGCAGGCGCATTCCAATATTGCACAAAACTTGAAAATATCTATATTCCCGATACTCTCGTCAATATTGGAGTTAACGCTTTTAAAAACACTCTCTGGTATTCGAATCAGGCTGACGGCGTGGTTTACGCAGGTAAAGTCGCAATCGCAGTTAAGGGCGCAATGCCCGCAAGCGTCATCTTAGAGGATGGAACCTTGGCAATAGGCGACAGCGTGTTCAGCCTTTATGACGGCAACAATGAGCTTGTCAATATACATATTCCTTCTACTGTAATAAGCATTGGTTCCAGCGCCTTCAACGGTTGCCGCGCGCTTACCAAGGTATTTTTACCAATAAGCGTTACCGATATAGGCAGCTTTGCTTTCAATTATACTCAAGTTGAAATATACGCCGAGGCGGCGGAAGAGCAAAGCGGCTGGGTCTTTAACTGGAATCCAGATCCGAGACCCGTTGTCTACAACGCTATGTCACAAGCTAAGCTGTATTCCTTCGAGACCGATGGCGGCAGCGCGGTAGAGCCGATTAATGCGGTATTTTTGACAAAATTCCCGATCTCCGAAAAAGAGGGTTACACTTTGAATGCTTGGTATAACAATGCCGAACTATCGGGAGAGCCTGTCAGTCTGCCGTATTATACAAAATCCGCATCTACGTTATATGCTGAGTGGTATATAAAAGTTTATAGAGTTGAATTCATACTGCCTAGCGGCTGGACGCGTACAGGCGGCGGCGCGCTATTCCAAAATATCGCGCACGGCAGCGCGGCAGCTGCGCCTATTGTTGATTCGGGAGACTATACCTTTGTCGCTTGGTACAAGGATTTTTCCGAAGTCAAAGAAGATTTAGCTATCGCTCCGGTAAGGGCGAAACTTCAGCTGAGCAATGAAACATGGGCGCGCTATACAATTCTTCAACCTGATGTTGTCGCCGCCGATCTCGAGATTGACTACGAAGACGGCAAGGGCTATACGCCTTATGTAAGAGGTTGTTATAAAAATATACACAGTAACTGCACTATACTCGCAAGAGCGTCCTTTAACGGCGGAGATTACGTATATCTACCCGATTTTGTGATAGACAATATCGATGTTTCCAGACCG
>SACC01000162.1 GCA_009928745.1 Clostridia bacterium | reverse complement strand
GATTAATAACCAGTAAATAAAACTATACCAATAATAGAAATAAGAAGTAAAAGGAAAAAGATGAAAAGAACAATTGAAAGAAAAATAACAAGACAAAAGATTTATGAAGGGCAATTACGCGGTAATAGCAGAGGTTTTGCTTTTTTGGTAAGAGATGCCGGAGAGGATTTGTTTATTCCACATCGTTCATTGAACGGAGCGCAGCACAGTGACATTGTAAAGGCAAGAATCGTGAAGGGCGATGAGGCGGAGGTTGTCTCGGTAATTAGCCGCGGCATAACAATGCTTACAGGAAGAGTGGAAAAAGCAAGAGGAAAAGTCTTCGTTATTCCCGATAATGAGAGTTACTACACAGACATAATTCTGGAACAAAAAAACGCGGAAAAAGCAAAACACAACACGAAAGTTTTGGTGGAAATAATTAATTATGATAAGTCGGGAAGACCTATTGCCAAGATATTAGAGGTTCTGGGGGTTAGCGGCGAAAGAAACGCAGAGATATTGTCCCTATTAATTAATAGCGGATTCAGTGATAGATTCAGCAAAAAAGTTATAACAGAGGCAGAGCAACTAAAAGAAGATACAGATTATTCTGCGCGCAAGGATTATCGTGAAATGCTTACAATTACTATTGACGGCGAGGACGCGAGAGATTTTGACGATGCGATAAGTATCACAAAAACTGCTGCAGGCTTCACGCTTTATGTGCATATAGCGGATGTTTCGCATTATGTCAGAGAGGGTACGCTACTTGACGCGGAGGCGTATAAGCGCGCAACAAGCGTCTATTTCCCCGCGCAAGTCTTCCCGATGCTCCCCGAAAAGTTGTCTAACGGTTTATGCTCGCTGCGTCCTGACGAAGAAAAAATGACCTTAACCGCCGTATTGAATTTTGACGAAAGCGGCGATGTCACTGGATTCCATGCTTATGAAAGCGTAATCCGCTCTAATTACCGAATGACCTATAAAGCTGTCCAAAAGATACTTGACGGCGATGCGGAAACTGTGGCAAAATACCCCGATTTGATAGAGATGTTAAAGCAATGCAGACAGCTCGCGCGCAAAATTAAGGACAAGAGAGCCGAGCGAGGCAGTATTGATTTTGCCACTATCGAGACTACAATTAAGCTCGAAGGGGATAAGGTTATCGGAGTAGAGTCGTACGACTTCTATGAAAGCAACGGCATTATTGAAGAATTTATGATAGCCGCTAACGAAGGCGTAGCAAGAGAACTCGAATCACGAAAGTATCCCTGCCTTTATCGAGTGCACGAGTCGCCGACTGAGGAAAAGGTCAAGACGCTTGAGGCATATGCGGGAGGTTTTGGGTTGATGCCTGAGGGCAAATATCTTACAGTAAAAGATGTCTCGGCATTCATTAGAAAATGCCAGCAGACAGAATTTGCTAAGCTGATAAGCGATGTGGCGGTGCGTACGATGCAAAAGGCTGAATACCGCACTGACAATATCGGACATTACGGGCTTGCATCTGAAAGCTACTGTCATTTTACTTCACCGATAAGAAGATATCCCGATCTTATAGTTCACCGAATGTTGAAGCTAATGTTTAAGGGAGTATCCGAAAAGCAGCGTGAGGAAATAGAAACCAAAAATGTTCAGGCGGCAACGCATTGCTCACAGATGGAACGCGCAGCAGAAAAAGCCGAAAGGGATGTTGTTGATTATTACAAAGCAGTATTTATGAAAGACCACGTAGGCGTGGAGGCGGAGGGTATAATCAGCGGTGTTACAGGGTTCGCGATATTTGTAATGCTTCCTAACGGCATTGAAGGTATGATCACACAAGATACTTTACCTCGAGACAGCTACTTCTTTGACTCTAAGCGTTATTTGCTGAAAGGCGATAGGAATAGTTACAGGCTGGGCGACAAACTGAAAATCAGAGTTAAGGAAAGCAATGTGTTTACCCGAAAAGTCACTTTTGAGCTTGTAGAAAGCAAATAAATCGACAGTAAAACATATGTAATGCATAGTTTAATTAATAAAATTAATTTGCATTTATGTATCGCTGTGATATAATAAAAATTATGAAAAACGATAATATCATTGCCACCAATAAAAAGGCGTACCACGAATATTTTATAGAGGATACCTACGAAGCAGGTATTGTTTTGGTCGGCAGTGAAGTAAAAGCCGTCCGAATGCATAATGTTAGTTTTGTGGACAGCTATGTAAGGATAGACGGTTACACGACGACACTTGTTAATCTGCACATAACTCCTTATGAAAAGGGCAGTCATTATAATGTGCCCGCCAAAAGACCAAGGCAGTTACTGCTGCACCGCAAGGAGATTAATAAGTTAAAAGCGTTGGTAGAAAAGAAAGGCTATACGCTTGTACCCACCAAGATATATTTCAAGCAATCCTTACTTAAGATAGAGATAGGAGTGGCGAAAGGCAAGCATACATATGATAAGCGGCAGGCAAGTCTCGAAAAAGATATGGAAAGAGATAGCTACCGCCAGCTAAAATACGAAAAATACGATTGACAAGGAGTGAATAAATATGAAAAAAGAAAGCATTTGTGTTTATGGAGGATATACTCCTAAGAACGGTGAACCCAATGTTGCGCCGTTAAATATAAGCACTACATACGCATACGACACCCCCGAGCAGATGGCGCATCTATTCGATGTACCGAAAGACGGGCACATATACAGCAGAATCAGCAATCCTACAATTTGCGTACTTGAAGAAAAAGTGGCGCAGCTTGAGGGCGGTATCGCCGCAATGGCGTGTTCTTCGGGAATGGCGGCAACAACGCTTGCGGTAATGACTGTTGCGAGCGCAGGTGATAACATTATATCGTTTTCTACTATTTATGGCGGCACTTTTAACTTATTAAAAACTACACTGCCAAAATTCGGTATTGAAACGCGTTTTATCACGCCTGACACCTCTGATGCCGATATTGAAAAATTAATCGACTCAAAAACTAAGCTGTTTTTTGCAGAGACTCTGGCTAATCCCGCAATGGTTGCCTTTGATTTTGACAGATATAGCGCATTGTGCAAAAAGCACGGTATATTGCTTGTTATCGACAACACAATCGGCACGCCTGTCTTAGTGCGCCCGTTTGAATTCGGAGCAAATGTAGTAATACATTCCTCGACAAAATATCTTGACGGACACGCAACCTGTGTTGGCGGTTTGATCGTTGACGGCGGCAATTTTGACTTCCGCAATAATCCCCGTTATGCCGATTTTGTAACTCCCGACGAGAGCTATCACGGAGTTATTTATGTCGACGAAGGCGGCAATGCAGCATACATACTTAAAGCAAGAATGCAGTTCATGAGAGATATCGGCGCTTGTATGAGTCCATTCAACGCATTCCTGACTAATCTCGGTACAGAGACCTTAGCATTGAGAATGGAGCGTCACAGCAGTAACGCTTTAGAAGTCGTCAAGGCGCTTATTAAGCATCCGAAAATCGAGTGGGTTAAGTATTGCGGATTGCCAGACGATGATAATTACTCGATCGCCAACAAGTATTTTAGTGGCGGCTTTTCGGGAATGGTTTCGGTAGGTATTAAGGGCGGAAGAAGCGCGGCGGCGGATTTTATCCGTTATCTTAAGCGCATAAGACAGCTTACGCATATTGCAGATATTAGAAGCTGCGTACTGCATCCCGCATCGACAACGCATCGTCAGTTAAGCAAAGAGGGTTTAATATCCTGTGGAATCAGCGAGAATTTGGTGAGAATCAGCATTGGTATTGAGGCAGTCGAGGATATCCTCGAAGACATCAACCAAGCGCTTGAAAAAATCACAATAAAGGAGTAATTATGCCAATAGTAATACCAAAAGATTTACCAGCTTTTGAGACACTGTCCAAAGAAAATATTTTTGTTATGAATGAAATTCGGGCGAATATGCAGGACATACGCCCGATAGAGATTGCTATTGTCAACTTAATGCCTACCAAAATAGAGACTGAAACACAGCTGATGAGGCTTCTTGGCAACTCACCCTTGCAGGTTAATGTCACGCTGATTAAGACTGATACATACAAAAGCAAAAATGTTTCCTCTTCGCATCTTGACAGATTCTACAAAGGCTTTGACGACATAAAGAACAAGTATTTTGACGGTATGATAATAACC